>CAZAGH010000007.1:40225-53069 GCA_964484755.1 uncultured Melioribacter sp.
ACCAAGAGTGGTTTGCGCGAGGCCATGTACTCATAGAGCTTGGCACTGGATATCGTATCGGCATTGCGTGTTTTGCCAACCATCATCCAAAGGGCATCGCTCGACAGCAGGTGACGTACAGAGTCGCGGTGTTCACAGTATCCATGATCAGTGATCAAGCTATCAATGCGAAACTTCTTGGCTGCCTTTTTGTATTCGTCACGTAGCAATCCAACAAACTGGAGATCGAGATTGATGGTTGGATTCTCAGTCACGACTTTGCGTACCGCCTTAAAAAATGGAATCGGCGAGACCACATCGTAGAAGATACCCGCATACGTGAGCCTAAAGGCCGAGTCATTGCGAGGCAGGGGGCTCACGCCCGCAAAATCTTCTGGGTCGTATCCATGAGGGATGATCGCAACCTCATCCGAGCGCAGAAAATTGTATCGTGCTATCAAGTGTTCCTTGATTCGCCTGTTGGTGACTGTCACACGCGAAGCCATAGATAGAACTTCGCGCTCAAGCTGTTGATGCTTTGTTGAGTGCCACAGCGTTGGGTAGAAATGGAACTGATTGCCAAACCAGAGGTCGCGATAATCAACGACAAGTGGGATGCCCGTTTCTTTGCTGAGTGCAGCTGCAGCCATCATTGCTGAGAATGGTGGACCGCTGACAAAGATGGCTTCGAATTCATGTTCGGCAACCAGCTGACGTGCCAAGGCCAGGGCTTGCCTTGCCCATGCCTTCTTGTTGTCGGGAATAAAAAAGGTGTCGCTGACCTTTCGCAGAAACTTCCGGACAAACTCTCGGGGCATCTTTACAGTGCCTTTGTCCTTAAGCAAACTGTTGGGATCCTTGCCTTCTGTGCGATGGATTACAATGTCACGACCCTCGAGCTCAGTGAGCAAGGACTCGTCATGAGCATAATAGGCAGTTGGGCCTGTCGTGATCACATGAGGCTGCCATCCTACATCGGGCAGGTACTTCATGAACTTACTAACGCGCTGCACACCACTGAGCCCCATGGGGGGGAAGTAGTAGGCAAAGACAAGAACTCGTTGATTCGGCATACGTGTTTAGACGATCACCAATTCACGTGGAGCAGTTGTTAGTATCTGAGGTCCCTTCGGTGTTACAACGACATCGTCCTCTATGCGCATGCCGAACTTACCCGGCAGATAGATGCCTGGCTCGATTGTTATGACGCAGTTCGTTGGAATTTGTTCGTGCTTATTCGTGTAGGATACTCGTGGGTTCTCATGAACCTCGTAGCCGAGTCCATGACCAAGAGAATGACGGAAGTATTCACCATATCCAGCACGAGCGATCACATTGCGAGCCGCAGCATCGAGCTCTGCTCCTGTGATGCCACTTACTGCAGCATCTAGTGCCGTCATGTGTGCGTCGTAGAGAACAGAGAAGACATCAACAACAGCCTTCTTCGGCGTGTCGACGCAGAATGTGCGTGTCATGTCGCTGTATAGTCCATCAACGCAGCAACCAAAATCAACGGTGATAACATCACCTTTTTTGATTTTCGCATCACTGGCGCGTCCGTGGGGCATAGCACTTCTCGCACCAGCAACAACAATGATGTCAAAAGCATCTTTCTCAGAGCCCATCTGCCGAGTTGTTGTGGCAAGGAATGTTGCGATCTCGCGCTCTGTCATTCCTGGACGTACCATTCCAAGCATTTTTTCATAGGCAGTGCTGGCGATCTGCGCAGCCTTTGCAATGCTTTTGATTTCTGGACTGCTCTTGGCCAGCAGGAGTCCGTCAATAAAGCCTGGCATGTCTACCAGCTTCGAGCCCTTGAGGGCCTTCTTCATGCCTGCATAGCCGGCATAGGTATGGCGTCCGGGATCAAAGCCAACAGTCTTCCACGTCTTGTTTAACGCGTTCGTTGATACCACGCTCCAAGGGTCGCGATTGATGTAGACCTTGAGTCCGTCGAGCTTGTGCAGTTCCTTCTGGACCTGCACTTCGTAGAGATCATTCGTGATGAAGTGAACATTCTTCTTCGTCACGATCGCTACGCCATACGACCCGGAGAACCCTGTCAGGTAGCGAAGGCTCGGAGTGTGAGAGATCACGTAGCCATCGACCTTGTGGGATGCGAGCCCCTTACGAATGGCGGCAAGACGGTCAGTTGCTGCTTGGAATTGAGCTTTGGAGGATGCCATGATTATCGTGTGTAGTAGTTCGGAGATTCTTTGGTGATGATGATGTCGTGCGGATGTGATTCACGAAGACCTGCAGCCGTCATGCGCACAAAACGAGCATCAGATTTCATCTCTTCGATCGTTGAGCAACCGCAATATCCCATCGATGCGCGAAGGCCGCCAACAAGTTGGTAGATGGTGTCGTTGACATTGCCCTTGAATGGGACGCGTCCTTCAATACCTTCAGGAACAAGCTTTGCGATCTCGTCTTCAACATCTTGAAAGTAGCGATCTGCCGAGCCTTGGCCCATGGCACCGAGTGAACCCATTCCACGGTAGGTCTTGTATGCACGTCCTTCAAGCTGGACCTTCTCTCCCGGTGACTCTTCGTGTCCGGCAAGCATACCGCCCACCATGACCGTGTCGGCACCGGCAGCGATGGCTTTGGCAACATCACCTGTTTGCTTGATGCCACCATCAGCGATCACGGGAACACCGTGACGAGAGGCTACATCGGCCACATTCATGATCGCACTGATTTGCGGCACACCGACGCCAGCAATGATGCGGGTAGTGCAGATAGAGCCTGGACCAATACCAACCTTGACGCCATCAGCACCAGCATCAATGAGTGCCTGTGCAGCTTCGCCTGTGCCGATATTACCGGCGATAACATTCAAACTCGGATAGGTAGACTTGATGCTGCTGACGGTTTGGATGACGCCTTTGGTGTGGCCGTGTGCGGTGTCTACCACCACAACATCCACTCCTGCCTCGACGAGTGCTGCCACGCGCTCAAGCGTGTCGGCAGCTATGCCAACGCCTGCGCCTACGATCAAGCGCCCTTGATCATCCTTGGCTGCATGAGGATGCCTCTGCTTCTTCGAGATATCCTTGACGGTCATAAGGCCAACGAGCTTACCATCTTGATCAACCACCGGGAGCTTCTCGATGCGATGCTTGTGCAGGATACGTTCAGCATCCTCAAGCGTTGTGCCGAGTGGCGCAGTGATGAGCCCAGTGCTGGTCATGATATTCGCAACCGATTCATGCACATCCTGTGCAAAGCGCAGATCGCGATTCGTAACAATACCGATCAGCAGCCCTGCATCATCTACAACAGGAAACCCGGAGACCTTATACTTGGCCATCAGATCTTGCGCGTCGCGCACGGTACTTGCGCTGCGCATTGTGATCGGCTTGCGAATCATGCCGCTCTCTGAGCGCTTGACGCGATCGACCTCTTCAGCCTGACGCTCAATCGTCATGTTCTTGTGGATGATGCCGATACCACCTTCACGAGCCAATGCAATCGACATTGCAGACTCTGTAACGGTATCCATGGCCGCACTCACAATCGGGATACGCAACGTAATGCCCTTGGTCAGTTTGGCACTCGTGTTTGCGTCGCGAGGAAGCGTTGCGGAATAGCGGGGGATGAGTAGGACATCATCGAACGTGATGCCCTCGTAGAGGATTTTATCGGTTCGCATTTGCAAAAATACAAAAGGGGCTTCCAGTTACGGAAGCCCCCTTGTCCACATACGATGTTTACGTGCTTATGACGCTTCGCGTTGGAGCCTGCTTGCGCGAATCCGTGTCTCGGCCCAGTGAATATCCTTGCGGGACTGTTCACGAAGGTGGCGGTCTCCGCTGTCGGAAACCGAACGCGCTCTCGCAAGATCATCCTCAGCAGCGTCAGCATTGATCTGCGTAGCTGGCAGAAGCTCCTGCACAACGATGTTCACGTTGTTCTTCAGAACTTCGATGAAGCCCTCACGTGCAGCATAATAACGAACGTTATTGTTTTCATCTTCGATCTTTACCACGCCAATATCGAGTGATGAAATGATCGGAGCGTGATTGTACCACACTTGAAACGGGCTATGCGACCCTGGCACAGCAACGGAAAGCGCCTTGCCCTCGAATGCCGTTTCGCTCGGTGTTACGATGCTAATGGATAGTGTACGGTCTGCCATACGTTAGTTCTGTGACTTCTTGTAAGAATCCATTACTTCGTCGAGCGTGCCCTTGTAGCTGAAGAAGCCTTCTGGTACTTCGTCGACTTCGCCGTCCAGGATGGCCTTGAAGCCGGCGATGGTGTCGTTGATCTTGACATAACGGCCTGCAAAACCGGTGAACTGCTCGGCAACGTGGAAAGGCTGCGAGAAGAAACGCTGAATTTTGCGAGCGCGATACACGGTGAGCTTGTCTTCGTCCGAAAGTTCATCCATACCAAGGATCGAAATGATGTCCTGAAGGTCCTTGTAAGTCTGCAGGATGCGCTTAACGCGGGAAGCCGTGGTATAGTGATCATCGCCGATCACGAGCGGATCGAGGATACGAGACGTAGAGTCGAGAGGATCAACGGCAGGGTAGATGCCGAGCTCGGCGATCGAACGGCTAAGAACCGTTGTAGCGTCAAGGTGAGAGAACGTGTTTGCTGGAGCTGGGTCAGTCAAGTCGTCAGCAGGAACGTAGACAGCCTGAACCGACGTGATCGATCCACGGTCTGTTGAAGCGATACGCTCTTGTAGTGCACCCATCTCTGTTGCAAGTGTTGGCTGGTAACCTACGGCTGAAGGCATACGTCCAAGAAGAGCCGATACTTCTGATCCGGCTTGTGTGAAACGGAAGATGTTGTCAACGAACAACAGAACGTCGCGGCCTTCTTCATCACGGAAGTACTCAGCCATCGTAAGAGCTGTCAGAGCAACACGTGCACGAGCTCCCGGTGGTTCGTTCATCTGACCGAAGACGAGAGCTGTCTTATCGATAACGCCCGACTCTGTCATTTCGAGGTAAAGGTCATTGCCTTCACGTGTACGCTCACCAACGCCGGCAAACACCGAGTAACCACCGTGTTGCTTGGCGATGTTGTGGATGAGCTCTTGGATGATAACGGTCTTACCAACACCGGCGCCGCCGAAGAGACCCGTCTTGCCACCCTTTGTGAACGGCTCGATAAGGTCGATAACCTTAATACCCGTCTCGAACATTTCCTTCTGCGTTGACAAGCTTGAGAATGCCGGCGATTGACGGTGGATTGACCACTTCTTGTCGCTCTTGATCTCAGGCTTGTTGTCGATACCCTGGCCTACAACATTGATCAGACGACCAAGAACTCCTGGGCCTACTGGTACAGAGATCGGAGCGCCTGTGTCGATCGCTTCCATACCACGAACGAGTCCGTCTGTGGAGTCGATAGCGATGGCACGCACGCGGTCTTCACCAAGGTGCTGCTGAACTTCACAGACAAGCGTTTCCTTTGCGCCTGTTTCAGGCGAGGAGCGCTCAATCGTGAGAGCGTTGAGAACGGCTGGAATATGGCCATTGGTGAACTCCACGTCGACGACGGGACCAATAACCTGGACGATGCGGCCCTTATTCATACGATGATCCGAGTAAATGATCTCTGTAAGTGAATGCTACGTTTGGTCGTAGACTTGCGAATTTACGGAAGTAAAGTGCCTTTGGGAAAGTCTCAGGCCTCTCATGACGGCTGAAATGGTAAATTTGTGGCGCTAGTTTTCCCCATACACCACTTCAAACGAGTCGCCACATGACGTACATCATCTCCGCTGCCCGCACTCCGATTGGTTCACTGCTTGGATCTCTAAGCGATTTTTCGGCCCCACAGCTCGGTGCCATCGCCATCAAGGCGGCCCTTGAGCGCAGCGGTGTCCCGGCTGAAGCCGTAAGCGAAGTCATCATGGGCAACGTACTCGCCGGCGGTGTTGGACAAGCACCAGCACGTCAGGCCGTGATCTTTGCAGGTCTGCCAAAGAGCGTGCCGGCCATGACGATCAACAAGGTCTGTGGTTCAGGTCTGAAGTCGGTCATGCTTGCAGATCAGGCCATTCGCTGCGGTGACGCAGAGATTGTCATTGCTGGCGGACAAGAGTCGATGACCAATGCGCCCCATGCAATGCTGGATTCTCGCAAGGGGGTCAAGTTCGGCAATGCCCGCATGGTAGACCTTATGCAGTGGGACGGCTTGTGGGATGTCTACAATCAGGTGCCAATGGGCGATGCCGCCGAAGTTTGTGCGGCAGATTGCAACATCACGCGCGATATGCAAGATGAATTCACGATCGAATCATATAAGCGTGCACAGCAGGCGCAAGCCGATGGCGTCTTTGCCGATGAGATCGCACCGGTAACGGTCAAGACCCGCAAGGGCGATGTGATCGTAGACACCGACGAAGAGCCAACGAAAGTACAGTTCGATAAGATCCCGGCGCTGAAGCCAGTTTTCAAAAAGGACGGCACAGTAACAGCCGCCAACGCTTCGACCATCAACGATGGTGCCGCTGCCCTGGTTCTGGCCTCAGAGAAGGCCGTTGCTGAGCATGGCTTGAAGCCGATGGCCCGCATTATCGCTCAGGCTTCGTTTGCTCAGGATCCGATCTGGTTCACAACAGCTCCAGTCGATGCCATTAAGCGAGCTGTTGGCAAGGCAGGTCTCACAGTTGAAGACATCGACTTGTTTGAGATCAACGAGGCCTTCGCAGTTGTAACACTCGCAGCACAGCAACAACTTTCGATTCCACGTGAGAAGATCAACGTCCACGGCGGTGCTGTTGCACTGGGACATCCGATTGGTGCATCAGGTGCACGAGTTCTTACAACGTTGGTCCACGCACTGAAGCGTCATGGCAAGCGTTATGGTCTTGCAACACTCTGCATCGGCGGTGGTGAAGCAAGTGCGCTCGTCATCGAAGCACTGTAATTCCACTTCGAAATCATCACCATCATACGAATGTGAACAACCACAAAGGAAAACGTAGTCATGACTAAACGCACAGTAACGCTGATCGAAGGCGACGGAATCGGACCAGAGATCTGTGATAGCGTCGTTCGTGTTTTTGAAGCTGCCGGTGTGCCAATCCAGTGGGAAAAAGCCATCGCAGGACTCGGTGCTATCGAAGCATCGGGACAAGGCGTTCCGCAGGAGACTCTTGAAAGTATCAAGCGAAACGGTGTTGCGCTCAAGGGCCCGACAACAACGCCGATTGCGGGTGGACATAAGTCCGTGAACGTTACGATCCGCAAGGCTCTTGAGCTGTATGCCAATGTGCGCCTTGCCAAGTCAATGCCAGCCGTCGAGACTCGTTTTCAAAATGTTGATGTGCTGATCGTCCGTGAGAACATTGAAGATACTTACGCAGGTATCGAGCACTATCAGACAGCAAACGTCGCGCAGTGCCTGAAGCTCATCACACGTCAAGGTAGTGAAGCGGTCATCCGCTACACATTCGAAGAGGCCAAGAAGCTTGGCCGCAAACGTGTTACATGTGTGCACAAGGCGAACATTCATAAGATCACCGACGGACTCTGGCTGCAGGTGTTCCGTGAGGTGGCAGCCGAGTACCCTGAAATCACGGCTGATGATATCATTGTTGACAATTGCTGCATGCAGCTTGTGGCGCGTCCAGAACAGTTTGACGTTCTCGTGCTGCCGAATCTGTACGGCGATATCGTAAGCGATCTCTGTGCAGGCATCGTTGGTGGACTGGGAGTTGCGCCTGGTGGCAACATCGGTAAGTCTTGCGCTGTGTTTGAAGCTGTTCACGGATCAGCTCCAGACATTGCAGGCAAGGGGCTTGCAAATCCTACCGCGATCCTTATCTCGTCGATCCAAATGCTTCAGCACATGGGATACATCGGTCACGCCGAAGCCATCGAAAAGGCTATGGTGGCTGCTTTGTCGAGTGGGGTGAAGACCCGCGACCTCGGAGGAACGGCATCAACAACCGAGTACACAAACGCAATCATTGCCAACCTTTCGCCAGTAACGCAAACAGAGCCTGTTGCTACAGCAGCCGCTATCGATGCAAAGCCCCTTAGCAAGGCCACGATGTCTTCGTGGGACTGTGTTGGCTTGGACGTCTTTGTCCATCACGACGGACTGCCATCAATGCCGCAGCAGATCGGAAACTTTACACTACGCCTGATGTCGAACCGTGGTACCAAGGTATGGCCGGGTCCAACACCCGATATTCTGATGGTTGATCATTTCCGTTGCCGTTACGTAAGCGATGCACCGATCAGCCGCGATCAGGCATTGAGCGTGCTAACGGAACTGACCTCACAAAATGTTGAATGGCTCCACGTAGAATTGCTCTGGAACGAAGCTGGCGAGGCCAAGTACACCAAGGCACAAGGCGAGTGATCGTTCGGAGCCGTTCTCAAAGTAGACCGGCATGATGCATGACACCTGAAGAACACAACATACAGACCGCACATCGACGCAGCATTCTGCGTCGGTTGGCGGTCTTGTTCGTTCGCAGCGCGTTCAACGTGGCTGTAGCTGCCCTGATCTTGGCAGCAGCGGCTGTTGTGTTTGTGCAGACGGAGGCTGGACGCAGGTTCCTTACGTCGCAGGTGCTGAACCTCGTGAATTCTCAGATCAACGGAACATTCACCTGTGACGATGTTCGCATTGATGTGTTCCGTGGGGTCGTCATCGACCGTCCACGACTTACCGTGCAGGGGAAGCCCCTTCTTGATGCTGAGCAGATTCGTGTCTCTTACGACATTGCCGCACTGGTCGGGCATACCACAGCAGTCAATGCATTCAAACTTGTTCGCCCCACGATCAACCTGGTGCGTGACACCTCGGGTGTCTGGAACTTTTCCCGCCTAAGTACCTCGACAGATACGACAGCATCAGCCCCCTCCAAGCTCGTTCTGCGCCTGCGTGATGTTGCAATCACTGATGGTACCATTCATGTTGATGATCGTACGTCGCCGCAAGGTCCGACCACGACGTTCGATCCTGCTCACCTTGCTCTGACTAACCTGCAGCTGAATCTTTCGAGCCTGATAGACCTTGGTAAGCGGGAATACACGGCGGTTGTTGAGCATCTCTCGTTTGTGGACAAGCGCTCACCACAAATGCAAATCGACCACCTATCGTTGGCAGCTCACCTCGGGCCAGGGGGCGCACAAGTGCGCGCACTTGTGCTCGAGACTCCAAGAACGTCCATCGCTCTCAAGGGTGAGATTCTTGGGATCGATATCGAGCGTGAAGGTCTGCCGGCAGAGAAGTTTCGAAGTCATCCATTAAGGGCTCACGTCATTGCTTCGCGTGTTTGGGGTCCTGATGTCCGGTATTTCCTGCCATTTCTCGACATCCGCGAGACATATGCTATCGACAGCGATGTATCATTCAACGGTGAGCGGGTTCTTGTAGAGAACATGCGACTCGATGCAGGGCATGCAGCACTCAAGGGAAGTGTTGAGGTTGTCGGGCTTGACGGCCGTACTCCACTCTTCCTTCATGTGCAGCTGCACGATTCACATGCTCGCTATGCAGAGGTCCAGGACCGCATGGCGTTTCTCTCGCTTCCCGAACTCCCATTCATCGGATCGACATACGTCAAGCACATCGAAATGAAGGGACACCCCTCTGATTCGTTGTGGTTTGACATCGATGGCCAGGACGATCTGGGAGAAATCCGGGGATTGATGACGCTTTATCTGAACACAACGCCGATGGCCTACAAGCTTGATGCTGCAGTGCGCAAAGCAGACCTTACCCGTTTCGATCCTGCCTTTGGTCCCTGCGATCTCAATGGCCGCGTGCGGATTGAAGGTCGGGGCTTTACGCTGTCCGAGCTTCAAGGTAGGTATGATGTCTGGCTTGACCGCTCTGTTCTCGCAGACCGTACTGTGCAGTCTGCGAACATGAGCTTTCTCGCAGATGGAGGAATCACACGCATCGATACTTTCCGCATTGATGCCACACCACAGCGGATCGACGCGGAAGAAGCCCAATACGACGACATGTTGCGTCAACTCGTGGCTGCCACCGGTGCAATTGACGCACGCGGAGACACGTTGGCCTACACGATCAATGCAACGATCGACGGTGTGGATTTCAAGAGGCTCTTCAAGAGCGCATCTCTGCCAACTGGCCTGTCGGGCAGTGTCCAGATCGACGCGCGTGGTCTGACGCTTGATGATTTCTTGGGGTCGGTGCGTGCACGCATCACCGAGTTCGCTCTCGAAGACCGTGCGTTGCTGCCATTCACACTTGACCTTTCGAGCAGTCTTCAGGATGGTGTGCGCACGATTCTTGTGCAAGCACCCTTTGCACGCATCAATGTTGGCGGCACGTTCACTCCGTCACACCTGATTGCATCGTGTACAGATCTTGCCTCTCTTGCTGCAACAACGGCAATGCGACGCGCCCATCCGTTCGTGAACACCAACGATACGGTCATTACGTATCCTAAGCTCGAACTGCATCCGCTGCAGGCTTCCTTCGATATTCAGCTGCTCGATGCATCACCGTTCAATGTGTTTTTGCAGAATATTACCATCTCCACACGCTCGGCCCTGCGAGGACGCATCGTAGCCGATTCTACAAAGCTTCAGCTCTTTACCGACGAGCTGGCGGTCACAGATCTTCTTGTTCGAACGGACTCAACGACCATCGTCGCAGATCCATGTTTGCTCATGGGAGAACTGCGCTACCGTGTTCAAGACTCTGTGCCGTTCGTCGAAGCCGTTCAGCTTACCGCATCATGTGAGCGCAACATTTTTGTGGGGACGGATGCGTTCAACAAGCCCCGTTTCGAGCTGCGTGGAAATGATTCAGCGATGCACACTTCTGCAAGCGTCAACGCGAACGGAATCGACGCATTGCTTGGGGTTAGCTCCATCTATCGCAACGGTCAGATAACGTTGCTCATCGACACGCTTGCCACCACAATCGACAAACAGAAGAAGCTCGAATGGGTCTCGTTGAGCGACGCAAAGATCCGTGCCCGGAATCAGGTCTTTGATGTAACGGGGCTTACCATGCGCAGAAGCGATGGGGAAGTTATCTCCATTGAAGGTGTCTGCTCGCTTGACCGGTTCTCAAACCTTCACGTTCAGGTTACTGATTTTGATTTGCAGGACGTGCGCCGATTTGTGGAACTGCAAGACGGGCATCCACTGACCTTCCTTGATGGTAGAGTCGCAGATCTGGACATGTATATCAACGGCAGCTGGGAGAACCCAGTTGCTTCACTGCGTGTGCGCGCCGAAGACGTGGCCTACAACCGTGAGCTCATTGGATCGTTGAGTGCTTCGATTCGCTATGCAAATCGTGACATTGTAGGAAGCCTAAACATTGCCAACAAACGCATCATAAATGCTCCCAATACGCTGTCAATCGACATACGACATCTGCCGTTTGATCTTGGCCTGCGTAACGTGCGTCAGCGGATTGTTCAAGGTGGTGTGGTCGACATCGATCTCAAGGCCACACAACTAGCCTTGGCAGCTGTTGAGCCCTTCCTGCCTGCTGTAGAGCGTGTACAAGGAGTTGCTGACGGCACTGTGACAATGCGTGGCACACTGCCCAGCAACATCGATCTCGGTGGTTCGGCAACGTTCAAGAACACCACCTTTCTCGCATCACCAACCAACATCGTGTATCGCGCAGAAGGTGCATTGCACCTTGAGGGATCTCGCCTGTATCTCGATACGATACGTATTCGTAATCTCGACAGAGACCGCCGAGGCGGTGCAGCTCTGGCGAGCGGCGTCGTGACCTTTGATGGTCTTTCGGTATCGCGCGTTGATTTCAACGTGACCAGCAAAGGTATCCTGATCATGAACAAGGGATCGCAGGTACGAAATCCAAAGGTGTTCGGCGACATTGTCGTCGCAAGTGGTTCGAACAAACCAATCATGTTTTATGGTCCGCTCGATGCACCCGTTTTGGCCGGTGACGTTGACGTCCTCTATGCCGACGTGATTTTCCCGCAAGACCGTGCAAGCTCGAAAGCCAAGTATTCTGCATTTGTGTACCAAAGATCAAAAGATCGCTCATCTGCGCGATCCATTCTCGACACAACAAGCGTTGTGCGTGTTAGTGACACGTCCAGCTCTCGTGACCGAGCTGCAGCAACAGAAATCGTAACTGATGTTATCAAGTCGACCACCGCATCGTTCTCCGATATCCTGCGGTTTAACCTTAACATCTACCTCAAGGGCAGAACCTTGATGACCATGGTGTTCGGAATCTTCGAGATCCTGATCGCCGATCTCGAACCTGTCGATGTTACCAAGCCCCTTACCATTACCGGTCGTTTTGTAGACAATTCGACGAACATGAGCGGTAGGTTGCGGGTGAAAGAGGGGACATCGACATACAAGTTCTATAAGCCCTTTTCGGCCAGTGGAACACTCGATTTTACCCAAGGGGGCTTGGGTAATCCAACACTTGATCTGAAAGCCGTCTTCAACGGACGTCGCATGGGCTTGCAGAACAACGAGCCGGAGACGTACCGCGTAGATATTGATATCACAGGCACAAAGCAGCGTCCGATCGCACGATGGTCCTACTACAGGAACCAACGCAAACAGGAAGGTGATTCTGCCAAGGTAACGGGCGACGCTTTGATGCTTCTGCTGCTTGGTCGTACGCAGGACGAGCTCACATCGACAGGACAAGGTAACCTTGTAAACGAGGTAAATGCCTCTATGTCTGCTGTAGCAACGAGCGCTTTGGGTGACCTCTTGTCAGGCGTCGGTGGTCTTGTACAGTCGGTCCAAATGGACCTTGGTGCAGACATGTCGCAAACACAGCTCACGGTGTCGGGTCAGCTCTGGAGCGACGTTGTCTACCGTCTTACAGGGCAGGTAAGTGACTTTGCCGGTAACAGTACCATCTCTGTTACCGTGCCCTTCACGGTGCT
>CAZAGH010000008.1:0-27089 GCA_964484755.1 uncultured Melioribacter sp.
TGTATGTGACGTTGAATTCATACGCACCATTACCTGCGATCGTCAATGGGAATGCTGACGTCAGCGGCTTACCATCAAGTGTTGTTGGGTTGAAGAAGTTGCCTGTTCCATCAAGCAGGTTCTGCTGATAGCCAGTAACAACCAGTTCAACTGCACTGCCGTTGAGGATCTTTACGCGACGCTCGATACCAGGTGAGCTCGCTGGGACTGTTCCCCAATCAACGTCCTTAACGAAGATTTGAGGCTCTTCACCACGAACACGAAGTTCAACCGTCTTTTGATCGTAGCACTCAAGTTCACAGAGAACAGTGTCAACTACAAGTGGAGCCGTCTGAATTGTAGCTGTCACTGTAAAGTCACGTGATTCGCTTGGACCAAGTGTTACTGGACCTTCTGGGCTTACCTGGAACACCTGACCGTGTGCAAGAACACGAAGCTTCTTGATAAGAACTGGACGATCTGTCTTTTCATTCTTGATCGTAATCGTCTTGCTGTTTGGTGTGTTGTATGCAAGCGTGCCAAAATCTACACGAGCTGGTGACCAGCTGATCTTATCTGCGATGTATGTGTATGTCTTCTCGACATACTTGCCTGAGCGCGTTACAACGCGCACAATGGCAGTTGCATCCTTTGTCTTGTCTTCGACCTTGAGGACGAAGTTGACTTCTTGGTCGCCACTGCTGAAGTTCTCATCAATTTCAAGAGTGTAATTGTTGAGTTCTTCTGGATATACGGCAAAGATTGAGCCGCATGTTGTCTTTTCAGGAAGGACAGTACCCTTAGCCTTGACATCACCGCATATCATTTCTTCAACAACTGCGAGAGAGTCATCACAAGGGATCGTCATGTCAACGCTGATCGGTGTGCCGTAAGCACGACCTTGTTGGAGACCGTCGAGTGAACCGTAGTTCCAAGCTGCCCAACGAACATTCTTGTCTGTTGACTCGATGTAGTGGTCACCAGTTCCGATTGGTGTACGGATGAACGCATACTCAGTACCTGCAAGCAGACGCATGGCGCCGCCGAAAGCTGATGTAAGAGCACGGCCATCAATCTTGATCTTGCCAATCTCAGACGCCTTAAAGACGATGTTGAAGAAGTTGTCCATGCCCTCTGGTGAGTGGAAAACTCCATACTCTACCCAACGGTCGGCAGATGGTACGTACTGAAGCATCGGCATGCCCGACTCAACAGTTGGGTGTCCATCTGTTCCTTCGCCTTCCTTGGAGCCACGTGCGCCTGGAGGAAGAACCTTTGCATATGACTTGCCGTACTGACCCATGAGGATCGGCTTGTCTGATTCCCAATAAACAGCGAAGTCACGAGATACGATACGAGTTTCGCCCTTGCGAAGCATCCATTCGTTCTTGAGACCATCGCCGCCTTGACGCATCGACTTAACTGTCGTACCGTCTTCAAGAGCAACAACACGGATCACATCACCGCGGTCGTCTTCGATACCGATTTCTGCGCCTGCTTGGCCAGCCCCTTGATTACGGAGCGGCGTGTACATACATGGCACTGTTACAAACTTTGTACCGGCCATTTCGATCGGGAGCATCGCGTCGTGCACGTTGCTACGAACGAAGTGAGCCTCAGCAGCGAACATACCCGTTGGAGGGAGAACGTCTGGGTAACGCAGGATGGCGCACTTTACGTGACCAGAGATAACGGCGATTGGCTTATTAGCGCGAATCCATGAACCTGAAAGGTCTGTTTCCCATTCCTTGTTCTTCGCTTCATCGATCTTAGCCTTGATCAGGAATGTTTCACCCTTTTCAAGTGTAATCGTTTGCGTTTGACCCTTACGCACTGACGGTGTTTCAAAGCCACCCTCTGTGTCGAATGTCGGAGTATACGACAGAACTGTGTTGTCCTTGTCTGCGATCACGAGGATCTGTGACGGACGATACTTGTAACCAGCACCGCTCGTACCGTAGCGATCCTGATACATGTTCATTGAGTAGTAGTTCTTGCCCCATCCTTCAACTGGAAGGTGGCGAGCAAGTTCACCGTTACCCATCCATGCTTGGTATGTTGATACCGAAATCGGCTTCGTTGATGTAACCATGATGCCGTAGCCCTTGCGAGACTCTGACTCTTGGTTCATATAGCCGATCGGAATCGGGATACGCAACACCTTATTCGCTTCGACAGTGTATTCCTTGTCGATGCGAGCTGCATCATTGATGGCCGATGGTGTTTGTACGCGCACCTTTGCCTTCGACTTCGAAGAGATGAACAGCTGCATAGGCTGCGGCATCGGCTTCTCCGTCGCACTGGCCTGAACTTGAGGGAAACCGACGAGATATCGGCGACCTTCAGTCAAGACCATTGTACCACGCGATTCAGTTGACTTTTGTGCCAACATTTCGCCTGCACTTGATAGCACCAGCAACAATGCTGCCGCAACAAGTTTAAGAGTGGAACCAAGTCTCATGGACTTACTCCTGAGTGGGTTAAATGTAAAAAACGTTATAACTAGATTTTCAAGCCGGTTTTCAAGGAGAAAAGATACACAAACCGTGGTAAGTTGACAATACTGTCAACTACGTATGTCGAAGTGTATACTTTCCACCTACTCAGCAATAACACGAACACGTGACAAAAGTTACAGCTGGGTTCAGCTAATTGCCCGCTTTCTAAGGTATTTACGGCAATACTTATCCACAGCAATCTCGGCGGGCATGAGCGCAATCACCAGGACTACTCCGACCAGTACGTCAACGACATAGTGATATCGGAGGTAAACCGTTGAAATTATCAGGCTTGTGCCAATAACAGCGAACATCCATCGGAAACGGCTACGGAAGCGAAACGCAAGGATCATGTTCACGAGCGTCAGCATGGTATGCCCGCTTGGCATACAGTCCCGATTCACGGCATCAGCTGGATTCGTTGACCCGGCTATGACTCCCCCCCCTGCATTGACGATGGCCCGTAGTGTCTCCGTAGCCCATATTCCGGGTAGCTCTAGCGAAGTCATACCAAACTCATGCAACGTAAATCGGGGTCCTACGGCTGGAAGCGCGAAATAGGCAACGTAGGATATGTAGTACACAAAGGTCATTTTACGAGCGAACACCCTCAAACGCTCGATGTCGTTTTTTGCCCAGAGCTCAACTGCATGCGTTATCGGTAGAACATAAAACAGAAAGTAGCAGATCTGCAGATACTCCGTAAGCCACGGGTTGGCCAACGACATAAACCATCGCGTCGGGTCTACGCCAAGCAACCAGCGATCGGCCACAATGAGCCAATCATCGTAATCAATTGGGTGCACCAATCGCACGAAGTAGTGCGTTTGGTCATACATCAAGTAGACAACCGGAATAATGTAGAAGTAGCGGATCAGCACGAAGATCCTGAACTCGGTAAGGTGTGTCAACACCACGGAGCTGGCAATGACAACGGCGATGAGCAGATTCTCCAACAGCAGCGTTGCGGCCATCGGGATATGCTGGTAGTAGACCAGCGCAAGCACCGAGTAAAGTGCCAGGATACCCAGCGTGTAGACATCGGCAGAAAACAAGGCCTTACGAAAGAGCGTAGCCCAATCTATCGTATTGTCCGGTGCAGAGATTCGGTTCATGTGATCGAGATCAACTCTTCAGTATATCGAGGTACAAAACTGCCAACGCCTCCGGCGTAAGCTCTTCGGCACGTGTACGTGTTAGGTCAACAACGCCAATAGTTGTCCGAAGGTTCTTGCCATGACGAGAGCCCCATGAGGCAAGCGCATTCGACAGAACTTTACGACGCTGCGAAAATGCCGCGCGCACGAACTCCATGAAGGAACCGGCATCGAGCTGCAGCGGAAGGGTTTCACGCAGTGAGAATGCTATGACGGATGACGTAACCTCTGGTCGCGGAAAGAACGAGCCTGGCTGGACATGGAAGGCTATCTTCGCTTCACTGTGCAGCCACGTCGCAACTGACAAAATTCCGTAATCTTTGGTTCCTGGCTGTGCTACACAGCGCTTTGCTACTTCGCGCTGCATCATGAAGACTACACGTGCAGCATGCAGATGTTGTGAGAATGCCCAGAAGAGCAATTCACTGGTGATTGCATATGGGATATTGCCGATGATCTTTCGGTGTTCGCGCGCTACATCTGGGAACAGACCACCCACTTGCACCAGCAAGGCATCTTGTACGCTGCACCGAAATCGCTGTGAAACAGCCCAGGGTTGCAATGCCAGATACTCCGGAGCCCTTGGATCGAGATCGACAGCATGAACAAATGTTACTGGCGTTTCCAACAGGAGCTTCGTGAGGGCCCCTTTGCCGGGTCCGACCTCAAGGACATTATCGCCCTCTCGCAAGAGAAGCTGCCCAACGATGTTGCGCGCTATGCCGACATCAGTGAGGAAGTTCTGACTAAACTGCCGCTTCGGTGCGAATCCTTTCATGCCTCAAATACTCGAGAAAAGAAGGGGGCTATCCTTGCCCACATTTCACGCAGTTCTTGCGATATGACCCGTGTCTGAGCAATTGTTGTCATGAAGTTGGTATCTCCCTCCCAGCGGGGAATGATATGGATGTGCACGTGATCCGGAACTCCCGCTCCTGAAGCAGCTCCCAAGTTTATACCAACATTGCAGCCATGAGGCTTGTACACCTGATCGACTATGCCCACCGATTGCCGTAGAACATTCATCAAATCTGTGTATTCGTCCTGCGACAGATCGTTCAACGTTGCCACATGCCTCCTCGGCACGACCATGAGATGTCCGGCCGAATAGGGAAACTTGTTTAATAGAACAACCGAGTGTAGCGAGACCCCAACAACGAGTGTAGGCTCATGTGCTTGCTGCTGCTGACCAGCATCGCAGAGAAAACAGGTCACAGGACTTGATTCGTTACCATCGCGTTGAACATAACTTGACCTCCATGGCGCCCAAAGCTGCTCCATGCTGGACTCTCCAAAGCATTATCGACTGATATGAACAGCAATGCCCGCTCGAGGCGGGCATTGACAATGTTATCTGCGTTGTTGAATTGCCAATTACAGGGCAAAGCGAATATCAACACCAAGCTGAAGGGCGTTGATACGAAGGTTGTCGTTAGAGCTGACTTCCGTGATAGCAAAGTTGTAGTACATGCAAGGAACAACGAGAACCTTGCCAACCACGATTTCATATTGAGCACCAGCCTTGACACCAAGGCGCGTACCAGACCAATTAGCATCGCGAAGCGACTCTACTGCCTTGACGCCTGCTTGAGGTGCGGGTGGGTTCCACTCTTGGTGAGCCACAACACGTGTCTGACCGAAGTTCTCAAACAATTTCGTGTTAGCATCAAACATTGCGTCAAGATTACCAGCTGCATCAGAGAAGATGGCATTCTCAGGCTCGAGGATGTTGATGCGCTGAGTACGGCTAGCATTCATAACCAAACCGAACGTTGGACCTACGACGATACCAAAGTTCGAATTGAAGAGATTGAGCTTGTAGACAACTTCAAAATCGAGCGTGTTGTATGAGATCTGTGCAGTGTGCTCTGTTTCCGAGAAGATCACTTCCCCGTTAGGATCGAGCGATGGCAAACGATCTCCCGGCTGGGCGTACGTGCCAGGAATGGAGTTGTACAGAACGCGTGCGATGATCGATGACTTGGAATCACGCGGGTTGCCGAGCAAGTATTCGAACGAGCCCCCTACGAAAAAGCCATTGTCTGTACCCGATTCGAACGTTGGGCACAAAGCATCGTCAGCGATCGAGCGGAAACTCGATGAGTGCAGTGAACGGTTGTACCCGATCACCGGCCCGACGTAAATACGCGGAGCCTTTTTCGCCGGTTGCAGAGGTGTAGCGCGCGCGCCAATCTCTTGCTGAGCATACAAAGATGATGTTGCAAGCAAGATTGCCGCACAAAAAGCGTAACCAATTCTCCTCATAGTCTGTGCCCTAGTTGACGATGATGATCTTCCTATCCACGATGTCCGCCCCAGCGTAGATGACGAGTCGATATAAACCCGGCGTCCACTCGGAACACGAAAAATTACAATGCTGGATGCCCTTTTGCAACGTGAATCTTTCATGACCCTGAAATTCTTGTCCAGACATGGTTTCGACAGCTATCGAAATTGATGTTTCAGTTGATGATTCGACCTCCAACGACACAACATCGTCGAACGGATGTTGAAGGGGGCGAACCTGCACGCGAGGCCTTTGTCCGAGCAGGACCTGGCGCACCCGCGCAGCACATGGAACCGTTGCAATATCAATGGGTTGCGATTTATGCTCGTCGATGCATGGCTGTGAGATTAATCCAGCGGTTGTGGCAACAACAGAATCATCCTTCCAAAGTACCTGACCGCCAATGCGTAGAATTGCTTCCCAAGGGGCTTGGGGCACCTCTAGGCATTCGACTATCATGGATGCGGAATTCTGCTTCACGGCGCACTGAACCTTTCGGTTACTGAGCACTCCACCCTCTCTGATCCAGATCAGCTGCACGGCATCCGGGTCGTGCTGAAACCTGATGTTGGAGACGTTGATACGAAACACAGGCGCCGTGACGAAGTCTATCGTGTCGTCGACTGCGGCACGGACGAGTATCGTGTGGTATCCCGTCACAAGGTCCATCCTGCTGGCCGAAGGCAAAGAATCCCAACCATGACGTATCTCTGCACGTGGAAGACGGGGACGTACGATTTCAGAGGTGCTATAGACCTTTCCAGTCGAATCCATGCACCATGCACGCAGTTCGTATGGCGCAGAGGATTGGGGTGATAGTCGATGTTTGTACACCAATGAGCTGCCTGGCAGCAGACGAAGCACAGCTGGCAACGTAGAGATCACCGTGGTATCTGATTCTGTCGCAATACGCACATCATAGAGCACGGCTTCAGCGGTTCCATTGTTACCGATAGTTACATCAACGATTTGCTCGCCGCAAACAAGCGGGTTCAATTGCCCGGTTATGTCGATTCGAACATCAGAAAGCGCCGGATCAATGGCCACTCCAAAGATCGTGAATGTATCACGGGCAGGAAGGTCGACAGCGCCGTTATGAACGACTGCAATACTGCAGACATGCGCACCAGATCTTGTCGGTTGAAAGCGTATGCTATCGATAAGTCCCATGACAAGGTTCGTTGAGCGCAGGTTCAACAGCTGCTGCGGAAGTTTGAACGACGCGCTATCAGGACCAATAACAATAATCGAGTCAACAACAAGAGGCGCGTTGCTGGCAGGTCCGAGAGCAAGCAGCTCAGCTAGTGAGTCGCGTGAATCTCCAACATTGAGCACGCCCATGTCGATGTCCTGAAGACTGATCTCCGGAAGCACGCCTACGCCTCGCACAACAATCTCGACAGGCTGGTGTCGCTTCCATGATACATCAATACCAGCGGTGTCTACAGAAAGACCACGAATGCTTGGTGAATAACGAATGACGACGGGGATTGAGTCTCCTGCTGGCAACCGCTGGCTGCGCAGATCAGCAACTAACGGACGAAACGGACTGGTCAAGTCAACCAGGGGCACAGTGATTGTTGCATGCCCCAATCCGACATTGCGGATATAGACAGTTGTGTCATTGGTACTGCCAACTCTGCGCCTGCCCCAGTCAATAACCATCGGCGGCAGCAGAGGCGCTACACCTCGCCCCCTGCTTGTCAGAAAGGCCAACGCCCCACCCCTAGCTACAACCGTATCGGTGCGCACAAATGAGCCTGTATCGGAAGGAACAAAGCACACCCGCACGATCACGGAATCGCCAGGCGCGAGTGTTCGCGGCAGCAGCAATCCTGTTGTGTCCAGTTTTATATCTGGACGTTGTCCCTGCAACATTGCAGATGTGAGCGTCATGATCGTCGCACCCGTATTGACGATCACGAGTGGTGCACAAGAAGTATCCCCTACGGTTACAACTCCCAGGTCAGCTTCGCTGCCCTGAATCATTCCACCGGCAGCAGTGGTTACGGTGATCGTTCGATAGGTACACGGAAGCTGGAGACGAAGTACTGCGTTGATCATCCCCGTATCACTTGATGGTGCGATGCACACTTGCAACACAAGCGAGTCTTTCGACGCGAGTACTGTATCGCGAATGACCGGTAGCACGGTGAATCTAGGATCTGCGACTATGAGGGCACTGGAGATGCGGACAGCTGATGTATCCGTGTTGCGCACGACAAGCGTTGTGCAAGCCTGAGATATGTTACTCCGCTGCAGAGCGATAGACTTTGGAAGTGCTAAGGCAGGCGCATCATAGACATACTTCCACTCCTTACCGTTACCCTTGTTGTCATAAGCATGCAGCACGATCTGCGCATCTCGTGACAGATCCTGCACGTTTGCCTCGAAGAGCATCAGGTTGGAAGAATCCTCTACCGGCGTAAGCGTCCAGCGGTAGTTGCGTGTCTGCGCGTTCACAACGTATGCATCTGCCAGAACTGCCGTGTCCTTGGATACATCCCGTATCTCACCAAACACCGTCCCACAATCAATGGTCATAGCAAACATCGGCGGTGAGATGTCTTTTCTGCTCTGTGGCTCATAGGCAACACCTACCATGTTGGCATAGGAGTCTGCAAACGAAGTTCCGTACATGATTGCCGTGAACAACCCACTGTCTGCCTGAATAACGTGGGATCCCTCCGTAAGCTGAACCTGAGCCCAATGCAGATTCGTACCCGGGATCATTTGTGTTAGCAACTCCGATGCAGCCAGCCGTACCGGGGTCTTATCGACACGCAGCGTCTGCAGTGCCTCTGGCGTGGCAACAACATTGATGAAGTAAAAGAACTGCTGATTTGTGATGTTATCGTTGATTTCCAGTTTGGGAAACTGAAACAAGGCAGATGTCACGAACTGCTCGATCGGAGGGATGACAACCATCGCGGGATCGAAGTTAACGGGGGTGCTACCGCCACTTGGCATGCATTGTACCAACAGGAACGGATCGCTGCTGCGCCAGAAGGCCGGCTCACGCAACGTTGTGTCAAACCACTGGATAGAGGGATCCGCAATCCAGGTGAATGACCGCCCCTCGAGCTCACAAGTAATTGTTTGGTCGGGCTTTGATGCTACTACACGATAGACATCAGGGGGCTTCTGTGTAGCCTGCAGTGCCATGGGTGCTGTGGCATAGCTCTTGCCCCATTTAGAAACTGGCGGGAGCTGCTCGACAAGATGATCCTTTGAGTTTGTGGACACCGTGGGCACACTGGATCGGACATGACCTGAGAGCACTGCAACGGGCTTCGAAGAACGAACGTCCGAGCCCGTCAAATCATCAGCACCATTTGCTGTAGGAAGTGCTTGAACTAGGTAACAGTCGCCTTTGCGGAGGGTCACAGCTATCGAACGCTGACGTCGCAACGTTGACACTGGAGTATCAATCGTAACAACTGTATTGTCCTCCACTGCAATCACCATGAACTCGCCAACCCGCGGCAGCTGATTGAAGAAATTCTGCCCAGCATAACGGTCTGTTGGTCGATTTACGGTGCGATAGTAGGTTCCTAGGTGACGAATCGGGATTGCGGTATAGGAATCTGTCGACTGAGCCAACGTGTTGAGCGTGTATACAACAATGGGAACATCGGAGGTAATAAAGACTGCCTTCTGCTGAATGATCTCTGATCGTGTGTTGACATGGTCACTACGAAGTGTCTCAACATGGACCGTATTTGCTGGAATCGTGACTGTGTAGCTACCAACAATCGGCGATGTGATCGTGACTGTGGCGTCGAATTGTGCAGAAATGAAGACCTGAATGCGCGGCTGTTCTTCTACTTCGACGATCTCGTTTTGCATGAAGCCGACGACAAAGCTCGTTCCTTCGAGTGACGACGACCCCCTGATCGGCAGAACGCGCTCCACCTGTGCCCACATGGTAATGGAGGTGAGCAGTACGAAAAGAGCTATGATGTGCCGAACGAGGACCATCGACACGTCCTTTCACGGGTGCAATGCTTCAGAGAACCAACCGCATGATAACAAACTCAGCGCTGATTCTGTTTCCGCGGACGAATCATCACTGGGCGGTCCTCTCTCCAACGAAAACTTGGCAGGAGGAACGCTCCTTCCTTGCCGTCAACGAGGCGCTCAGGATGGTGCTCTCCAGCAATACCGCCCAGCCAGTATACTTCTGACAAGGTTCCGGCATCGAACAGCGCACGAATAGAGTCGGCAGCAACCTTGGCAACGCCATCCTGCTTGCCCCCTTCACCACGATAGGTAACGCTTTGTGCCGCTCCTGCCGCATGTAGCGAACGAAGAGAATCTTGCATAAATGTCAGCCTAATCGAATCACCGTAGATCTGATCGTAGCGTCTTGGCTGCACTCCCTGCACTTGCGACATCAGGATCGCATTCCCGGTACCCGTCATCCCGGTGAGTGCTCGTCCAGGGATGCTCGCGGTCACTGCATTTGCTGCAAAAGCAATTGAGTCGGTCCACACGTAGGGAGCAGAAAACAACAGAATGCGCTCCTGGGCTTCGTCGTATATGATCTCGCCCGCAGAGGATGCCGTCGTTCCTTTTATCAATGTTGCAGACCCGACAGCCCGCAGAATTCGAACATCCGTTCGGCTATCATCACGAAGGGATAGGATGGTGTCTGCAGAGACAAACATCGTATCCTCCGAGGGCTCCCACGTCCATAACCTGGCATTCCCAGAGAGCGTGTATGACATGTTGACTGCATTTCGCCGTGCGATATCAGCTTCAAACCACATATTATCCGTTGAATCATAACCAGCAACAGAGCCGGCGGCAAGCATTGTATCAAGATCGCGATCGTAGACCAGCGAATCAGACCAGACTGTCGTGGTATCATCTCGCATCATGACATCGCCAAAAAACTCAGCAATGTGCGTGGTCGTCGCGTATGTACCCTTGCGCGCTGTGATCACCTGCCCCTTTTGCTCAACACGTATGCCGCGGGGTGCAGTAGCGATAAAGCGCGAGCCACTGTATCGGACTTCTGGCGCGTACATGGAAAGTGGACCCTGTTTAACGACCACATTTCCGAACAGCTCAACGGTGTTGGCAAGCACATTGTGGATAGCTCGATCACATCGTCCTGTCACGTTTCCCTGCTGAAAACGCACGTTGCCATAGAAGGTACGAACCGAAGATTCGAAGGCCCCGGAACCAACGATAGAGTCGGCATGCTCCAGAACGATCGGGATCTCGGGTCCTGCACCCTGCTGGGCGGCTGCAACGACGGGCAAGATGGAGAAGAAAATGATGAGAACCGTAAACATTGCCCCAAAACTAACTCTCAAAGAGCCATGGATACTGTTGGACGTAAATTTGCAATCACATTACTGGAAGATCACTCTGTGCATGATGTTGGATTAAAGCCTCGCGAGAAAGCTCTTATTGCAGCTGTCTTAAAAAAGGGGGCCGACCCGGATGTTGTTGAAGAACACCTCGAGGAACTCACGCTGCTGCTTGACACCGCAGGAGCCGATGTTTGCGGACGCATCACGCAAGAGAGAGAACGACCCGATCTTTCTACGGCACTGGGCAAGGGTAAAGTCCAAGAGCTGAAGGAACTCATAGAAACCACCGCACCCGCGATGGTAGTGTTCGACGACGAACTCTCACCAGCACAGGTGCGCAATCTTGAAGAGGAGCTCAACATCAAGGTGCTCGACCGCAGCGGCGTTATCCTGGACATCTTCGCCGCACATGCACGCACCGTCGAGGCACGAACGCAGGTCGAGCTTGCCCAACTCGAGTATTTGTTGCCGCGTCTTACTAGGATGTGGACGCACCTTTCAAAGCAATTCGGGGGTGTTGGTACCAAAGGACCAGGCGAGACACAGATTGAGACGGACCGGCGTATGTATCGCGGACGTATGCAGCGGCTGCGTGAGAAACTACTCGATATCGACAAGCAGCGGATCGTTCAGCGTAAAGGACGTGAAGGGTTGCCAAGGTTTGCCCTCGTCGGGTATACGAACGCCGGCAAATCATCGCTTCTCAAGGTGCTAACGAGTGCAGACGTCTACATCAAGGACCAGCTCTTTGCAACTCTTGACACAACCGTTCGGTCATTCGCCCTACCAAGCGGACAACGCGCTTTGATATCCGACACGGTGGGGTTTATCCGCAAGCTTCCGACCCAGCTTGTTGCTTCGTTTCGGTCCACGCTCTCCGAGACTCTCGAGGCCGACGTGATCCTTCACGTGGTTGACTTATCCAATCCGCATTACCGAGACCATATCGCTGTCGTCGAAGAGACACTGGCCCAGCTCGGTGCCTCTGAAACCCCGACGATCATCGTGTTCAACAAGATCGACGCTGTATCTGACCCCCACGCGCTGCACGACGCCGAGGCCGAGAACCCGGGCTGTGTTTTTGTCAGTGCTCACCGGGGGCTGAACCTTCTCAAGCTTCTCGAAACCATGCAGGCCGCCTACGAGGAATCCTCCATCGTCCGCGTGTTGCATATACCCTACGACAGCATGCAACTTATCGCACGATTGTACGCAGACGTTGAGATTCTGAACAGGGCCGACCACGACGAAGGCGTGGAGCTTACCGTACGTGTTGCCGGTGAGAAACTCGAGGCATTCTCTGCGCGCTACGCGCAGTATATTGCCACCTCAACTACCCTACTGGACAATTCACAGGAATAGCAATGGCAGCACTCTGGATACTTCTGCTCGTGCTTGTTACCTACATCTTAACGATTTCTATCGTCGTTGTTGGACAACAAGTACATCTGATCGCAGGGGTCGCGCTGTTTGCCGCCGCCCTTTACGGCGCCTACAAACTCTTTCAAACTCGACTAACACGGTTGTAAGCCTTTAACGTGCTGCGAAGACTGACGATTCAGGCATTTGCTCTTGTAGACCATGTCGATCTTGAATTCGGCAAGGGGCTAACCGTTTTCCTTGGTGAAACTGGTGCGGGCAAATCGATCATCATCGATGCTTTGTCAATCGCTCTTGGCGAACGGGCCTCCGGCGAGATTGTGCGTAAGGGCCATAAGAAGGCGATCATCGAGGCCTCATTCTCCGATGGGGCAGCCCCTTTACATGAGTTTCTGCAGTTGCACGAACTCGCGTGGGAGTATCCTGAGATCGTGATTCGACGCGAGATCAGTGCCACGGGTACCTCGCGGTGTTTTGTAAATGACACACCCGCACAGCTACCAGTGGTTCGTGAGCTTGCAGCATTCCTGATCGATTTTCATGGTCAGCACGACACACATGGTCTGCTAGCAAGTAAATCTCACCGCGAGATACTAGACAGATTCGCTGGAGTTCATGCGGAGCTGCGCTCAAGCATGAAACAGCATTGGGATGTGCTTAAGCACTGCGAAGATCATCTTGTTGACATTACGCGCAAAGCACACGATGCGGATGCAGATCGAGCTCGGCTCTCATTTCTTAGAGATGAAATCGCCAGCGTCAACCCCCTACCGGATGAGGACGTGCTGGTTTCGCAGGAGCTGCGAAGAGCTGAATCGCAGGAGCATGTAGTATCGGCGGCCATGCGCGTGCGCGATGCTCTCTATGCATCAGAACGCTCTGCATACGACCTTCTTCGTGAATCCCGAGACCTACTCAAAGACCTTGCTACGTACGATTCCTCGTTATCGTCCGTCATAGGTGACGTCGAGTCGGCGTTGATCATCTGCAAAGAGGCCGCCGGTGCAGTTGCCCCCATGGCCGACCCAGATGCTGCCAGCCCAGAACGAATCGAGGAACTTCGTCAACGCCTTGCGCTTCTTCAGCGGCTTGTTCGTAAGTACGGATCGATTGATGCAGCGCTTGAACAGCAGCATCGCGTCCAGGCCGAACTATCCCTGCTCGAGAACCTCGACGAAGCCATCGATCGGGCTCAGCAGGCCAGGGACCGTGCCCAATTACAAGCCGAGGATGTCGCTCTTCAGCTTCGTCATGCGCGCGCATCACATGCTGAGGCGCTCTCAGAGGCAGTTCAGTCCAGCCTTCGCGACATGGGGATGCCCTCGTCAACATTCACAATTTCCCTGCAGTCCACATCGCTTGGTCCACTCGGCGCAGACACCGTAGAGTTTCTGTTCAGCAGTAATCCTGGCGAGCCCCCTCGTCAGCTATCAAAAGTTGCATCCGGTGGCGAGCTCTCGCGATTGATGCTTTCGATGAAACGAGCATTGAGTGCATCAGCTTCATATGGGACCATGGTGTTCGATGAGATCGATACCGGTATCAGCGGACGCATCGCACGTATCGTAGGCGACATCATGAAGTCGATTTCAGCGTCTCAGCAGATAGTTTGCATCACTCACCTACCACAAATCGCGTCATTAGCTGACAATTTTGTGCGTATCACGAAGGATACGAACGGTGAGACCACGACCGTGCGCGCTCAAAGTATCACCGACGATGAGGCACTGGTCGAAGTGGCAAAGCTTCTCAGCGGCGACGATGTATCTGATGTCTCACTATCGGGCGCGCGTGAGCTCATGAAACCGCGATCACGTGCGGCATCCAAGTAAGGGGGCATTATGATCGATCCAAACGGCACACCATACAATCGCAGATCACTCACACCATCAGAGCTTGAAGAACGCATCGTAACGTACGGTGATCCAATCCATGTGAACAGAATCATCGACGCCTATGAAATGGCGCGCTCTGTGCACGCTGGACAAGTTCGCAATGATGGAACTTTGTTTTTTGATCACATTGCCCGCACCGTGCGTATCATCATGGATGAGCTCCGTGTGTATGATACAGATCTCATCACCGCAGCCTTCCTGCATGATGTCCTCGAGGATTCGCAGAAGATCACGCGCGAGGTGCTGGATTACAACTTTGGCTCTTATGTGGCCTATGTTGTTGAGACGCTCACGAAGGATCTGGCAAAGGCGAAGATCGATCCCGACAATATCGACTTACAGTACGTCGCACGACTAAAGAAGTCGAGTCATGACTGCATCCTGATCAAACTTGCTGCTCGCCTCGACAATGTTCGCTGTATCTCCTTCAACCTCAAACGAAATCCGATGGTCTATCTGTCGAACACACTCGACAGGTATCTGCCTATCGCTGAGTCATCGAACAATCCGAGACTGCACACGCTCGCTTCCATGATTCGCACCGAGGCCAATACGATACTTGGATGAACAACTACCACAACTCTATTCTGTTGCAAGCCGCTGAGAGTGCTGCACGCTGTGCCGGAGATATACTCCGAGACGGCTTTGGCCAGCCCCTTGATACACGAAGCAAGGAAGGCATGCACAATCTCGTGACGCAATTCGATCTTCTGGCCGAGGAGGCCATCGTCGAATGCCTACGCCGTGCCACCCCCGATGCATCCATCATGGCCGAGGAATCAGGCAGCAATAAGGGGTCCAGCGACCTGACCTGGGTGATCGATCCACTCGACGGGACGGTCAACTTTGCTCACAAGATCCCCATCTTTTGTGTGTCGATCGCAGCCGTGCGGAATGGGGAGATCTTGTGCGGAGTAGTGCACAATCCGCTCACTGATGAGTGTTTTACCGCTGCTCGCGGACAGGGTTCGCACTTGAATGGAATTGCACTTTGTGTATCTGAGACAACAATGCTGCAAGATGCCATTCTCGTTACGGGCTTCCCCTACAACGTTGCCGAGAATCCACTTCGATGCATCGATCAATTTGCTGCCGTCGTTGGCAAGGGGCTGCCAGTTCGCCGACTTGGAAGCGCAGCCCTCGACCTTGCTTATACAGCAGCCGGCCGCTTCGACGCCTTCTGGGAATCTATTCTACAACCGTGGGATATGGCGGCTGGAGTCTTGCTCGTGCAGGAAGCTGGCGGCCTGGTTACGCACTATGGCAGCGCTGATTTCGAGCTCTCGACAGGGAGCGTTATTGCATCGAATGGTCGCATACATGACGAGCTCACGCAATTACTGGAGCTGCGATGATCTCGTTTGTTCACATGAGCGGAGCTGGCAACTGCTTCCTAGTAGCAGATGCCCAGGGAACGCAATTTCAGCCAGATGCCCACGACATTGTCACCTGCATAGCATCGAATCCGCGACCAGATGGACGACCCATTGAAGGTGTACTCCTACTTCGGCAGTGCAGCCAGAACCATGTGCACGCCGATTTTTACAATCCTGACGGGTCGCATGGAATGATGTGTGGCAATGGTGCTCGCTGCATTATTCGATTTGCAACAGATCATGGCCTACTGGCTCGTAAGAACATTGAGCTGCACCTCAACAACATGACATTCCTGTGCGACATCATTGATCACGATATGGTCGCGGTGACCTTCCCGCCGCCACAGCAGGTGCAGCATCTGCCGACAGGCACCCTCGATGGCATCGCAGAGGATGTTTGGTATGTAAATGTTGGGAGTGATCATGTTGTGATAGGTGAACCTCTAGACGCTGAACGCCCCATTTTACTTGCTTTGCGTCACCACGAGGCTTTTCCTCGTGGTGTCAATGTAAATATGGTTACAACAAGCGATCCACGTCGTATCGCAACATTTGAACGTGGTGTCGAATCCATCACCGGAGCCTGTGGAACCGGCGCTCTCAGTTGCGCGGTTGTTGCCTGGATGCAGCACCATCAGCAGACCTCATGTACGTTTATCCCGCCGAGCGGCCGTCCGCTTAGGGTAGATCTTGCTATTCTTGATGACCACATCACAAACATGACGCTTACCGGAGATGCGATGTATGACAACAATTGAGCACGCAACCTCGATCTACGATTGGATGGTCGAAACGCGCAGACATATCCATCGAAACCCAGAGCTTTCATTCCAAGAACACGAAACGTGTGCATTCATCTGCCGCGAACTCACATCAATGGGGATTGAGCACAAGGTTGTCGCAACCACTGGTGTGGTAGCGCACATTGGTAGCGGCGATCGCTGTGTCGCACTGCGGGCAGATATTGATGCACTTCCCATTCTCGAGGAAACAAATCTGGATTATGCATCAATCAATCCAGGTGTTATGCATGCATGCGGACATGACACGCATACGACGATGCTGCTTGCAGCCGCGCGCATTCTGAAACAGCGCGAGTCGGAGCTCAAGGGAGTTGTCAAGTTGGTCTTTCAGCCTGGCGAAGAAAAGACGCCGGGTGGTGCCAGCATCATGATTGCCGAGGGTGCGCTCAACGACCCCAAGCCGGAAATCATCTTTGGACAGCACATCTACCCTGATGCCCCTTGCGGACAAGTACAGTTTGTTGCTGGACCAACATTAGCGTCATGCGACGAGCTCTTTTGGACCATTCGTGGGTACGGGGCTCATGCAGCTCAACCGCATAAAGGTAAAGACCCGATACTTGCTGCCACTGGACTTGTGCAGCATCTGCAAGCACTCGTCACCAAGCATCGCAATCCACTGATAGCAGGCCTACTCAACGTCACAAGTATTCACGGGGGCACGGCAACGAACATCATTCCCGATGTTGTCGAGATGAAGGGCACGCTGCGCTCGTTCGACAACAGCTGGCGAGAGTTCGCGTGGCAGTACTTAGAGGAACAGACTGCCGCGTATTGCGCTCTCCATGGTTGTCAAGGCGAGATCACAATCGTTAAGGGCTATCCCCCACTGATAAACGATCACAATGCCGTTGGGTTTGCTCGCAGCGTTGCAGAGTCTGTTGTAGGCGCAGAGATGGTCACTGACTTCGAACCGAAGATGTGGGCCGAGGATTTTGCCTACTACTCGCAGATCATGCCGGCATGTTTCTGGATGCTTGGCGGACGACCACATGACCAGAGTTCTATGGCGGGGCTGCATAATGCCAAGTTTGCCCCAGATGAACAGGCAATGATCACGGGCACATCGCTTCTGGTAGAGTCGGCTATTTCCTACCTGCAATAGCGCTATTGATCACGCCATGTTCTGGCCCACGCCGGGTGCGCGAAGAGTAAAGAGTGTGATCTCAGGTGGTATGCCTATGCGTAGCGGTGGCCCAACGGTACCGATACCACGATTAACATAGAGCTGCTGTTCGCCGTTGCGATAGAGTCCAGACCATTGTTTGTAGACCATCTGCGCCGGCGACCATTCAAAGCCCAGAACCTGCACTCCGAACTGACCTCCGTGTGTGTGACCAGACAGCATGACATCTACTCGTCTTTCGGGGACAACTTGCTTATCCCAGAACGTAGGGTCATGCGCCAGCAGGATCACAGGTTCGTCGTCCATGACTCCATCAAGAGCTTGGTCGAGCCTTGCAAATGACTGACGAAACCCGGTGTTATCCGTTCCAGCGATGATGAGAGCACCGCTGCTATCGCCCAAGCGCTTGTGCTGGTTTATCAAAAGCTCAGTACCTAGATCACGTATCGTAGCAACAAGCCTCGCGTGTTCCTGTGGGGTGTTGTAATGATCATGATTGCCAAGCGAGGCGTAGACACCGTAAGGGGCTCGCAGTTTCGCAAACTCGCGCGCGATCACAGCCATTTCTTCTGGCTTCTGATTGACAAAGTCGCCCGTAATGACGATTGCGTCTGGTTTGATGGTGTCAAGGATGTAGCGCACTTCTTGAAACGGCGTGTGATCCGGAAACGAACCGGCATGCACGTCCGAAAGCTGAGCAATGCGCATACCGTCGAATGCACGTGGTAGCTTATCCATCACCAGATCGATGTTGACGACTTGAAAATCATAGAGGGTGCTCCACATGCCCCTTCCCACCATTAGGTATGGGACAGCCGAAACTCCCCACGCAGCAGTTCCTAGGAACTCCCGTCTTGTCGGCGAAGGAGCGCTCGATGATGGAGCAGCCGCCTCTTGTTCCGCCGAACGGTCTGATCTACCGCGACGAAAAAGCCACGTCAGACCGCGCCATGCATCCTGAGGTAAGAGCACAAGTGCAATTCCGATCTTGGGCAGATACCACAGCGTGACGAAACCCATGAGGGTGGCATCGAGTCCATCAAGGCGGAAGAAGTGGCGTCGGAACGTCACATAGCAGAACACCAGTATCATGACGGCCGAGATCGACCACAAGGATTGATACCAAGCCGGATGCAACGAACGTCGCTTGACATGCAGAGTCCAGCGTCGCAGCACGTAGACATCGAGAAGGAGAAACGTCAGCCCTAATATCGTGCTGAACAAGAGAATATTCGGTTGGTGGCTCATCCCTGGTGGGGTTGTTGGATCTCGAGAAACAAGGCACTGGCCTCGGCGACCAGAACATCCGGGTCGTGCGCCATGCGCACCTCGCCTTTGACGAATTTCTTACGGCCTTGTTGCGATTCGATCCATGAGCGCAGCTCATACTCCTGTCCGAGGACCATTGGCTTTCGGAAGTTGACGAGTAACTGGGCAGTTGGTGCTTTGATTCCCCGAACACTGAGTGACTTGCCCATCACCTCATCAAGCAGTAGCGATATAAAACCACCATGCGTGGTTCCCATAGCCCCTTGCATACGTTGATCCGGGCGGATCCATGATTGCACGAGACCATCGCTGCGTCGACGTATAAACGTCTGCCTCAGCGACCAAGGATTGGCCTGACCGCACCCAACGCAGCCGTTGTCCGGCTTAGGGCGTAAGAACTGCAACTCTTCCTGCAAACCAAGCGGAAGCAGCGGTATTACATGCTGAGCGCCCTCGGGCCGGTAAGCATAGTACGGTCCCCATGGTTCGATACGCCGGGCAATCTCAACAGCTACATGAGGCACTATCCTGCCGAACTCACCCAGGGGTGCCGTGTGATAGAGAACCCCATCCTCAGAATGCGCTAGGCGCTCGGGTTCGAAGTGTACCGAAAGCGAGTACGCATACAATAGCCGCTCGCCATGCAATCCGGTAAAGACGATCGGCGTATCGGCCGGACGCAGATAGTTCATCTCGTCACCGCATCGACACACGAACGGATATTCGGGATACTCTGGGTTGGCATTTGTTGCCAGACGCCGGAAGAAAAAGTCAAGGAACCACGGATCGTCTTGAACGACACCATCAAGAGACAGTGTACCACGTTCATCCAGATCGTAGTAGTAGTCCCTCATCACATACGCTCTGGCGTTCCAACTCCCAACAGCATCAGGCCGTTGCGCATCGCCCTTCGCGTAACATCTGCCAGCAGCAGACGCGCACTCTCAAGGGGCTCCTCAGCTCCGAGGATTCGACAATCATGATAAAAGTTATGGTAGGCACCAGCCAGATCGCGCAAATACTCGGCGATCGTGTGTGGCTCGAGGTTCTCGCATGAGCGCTCAACGTTTGCCTTCATCCGTGAAAGCAGACTGATCAGCTCAATCTCACGTGGGTGAACAAGACAGGAAACATCTGCACCAGCGTTAACTCTAACACCACGTTCTTGCGCTTTACGTAGGATCGAGCAGATACGAGCGTGGGCATACTGGAGATAGAACACTGGATTCTTATCACCCTCTTCCTTGGCTAAACCTAGGTCAAACTCCAAATGAGTTCCAACAGCGCGCATGATGAAGAAGAAACGGACCACATCTGCGCCAACTTCTTCAATCAGTTCATCGAGTGTAAATGACTTGCCGCTGCGCTTGGAGAACTTTACGACCTCGCCATTCTCGACAAACGTGACCATTTGATGAATCACAACCCGCACGCGGTCGGTATCAAAACCCAAAGCACGAACGCCTGCCAAAACATCCGGCACAGTTGCTATATGGTCTGCCCCGAAGATGTCGACGACTACATCATAACCACGTTGTAGTTTGTCGCGGTGGTAGGCAATGTCGGGCAACCGGTACGTTGGCTCGCCTGTCGATTTTACGATGACCTTGTCTTGCTGGTTTCCGAGCTCCGTAAGGGCAAGCCATGTGGCTCCGTCTTTCTCGTAGACCAGACCTTTGGAACGAAGTTCCTCGACTGTTGACGTTACCTTGCCATCGCCGTACAGTGAGTCTTCGTTGAAGTATACGTCGTGATGAATGTTCAGCGTTGACAACGTCTTTTGGATAGCTGCAAAGCACCACATCTCACCCTGCTTGCGGCAAAGGGCCTTTGCCTCATCCTCCGGCATGACGCGCAGTTGTTCTCCAAGCTGCTCTACAACGATGTCGGCAACAGTGTGGATGTACTCACCATGATACCCATCTTCTGGGAACGGGAATTCCTCATTGCCCAGTCTGTGCTGAACGCGAGCATAGATGCTCTCGCCCAGCTTATTCATCTGATTGCCGGCGTTGTTGAAGTAATATTCGCGCGTTACCGTGTAACCATTCCAAGCAAACAGGTTTGCAACGGTGTCGCCCACGGCGCAGTTACGTCCATGTCCAGCATGGAGGGGGCCTGTTGGATTTGCGCTGACGTACTCAATGTTAACGGTCTTACCGCTGCCTGCGCTCGAGCGTCCGATGGCATCACCGAGTGCGTCGAGGTCTGCAAGCATGGCGTGATAGACGGCATCGGAAAACGTGATGTTGATAAACCCTGGACCAGCGATTTCCACGCCTGCTACAAGGTCCGATGGTGGCAGCGCACCTACGATCGCCTCGGCAAATGCACGTGGCTGTTTGCCAAGCCCCTTTGCCAGGACCATGGCAAGATTGGTTGCCAAATGGCCATGTCCATCCTGGCGTGGGACACTAAATTGAATCGGACTGGCATGATCTACGCCGAGCGCTGCAAGGGCTGCGCGGAACTGCGGCTCGATATACTGCTGCATCATACGTCGACAACCTTCTTCGATACCTTCGGAACTGCTTTTGTTGCTCCCGAATCAGTGAGTGTCATCGCCGGCGCATCTCCCCAGAGGCGTTCCAGCTTGTAGAACTCGCGGGCATCAGGCAACATCAAGTGCACGACAACGTCGAAATAGTCCAGAATAACCCATGAGCTCTCTCCCTTTCCCTCGAGACGAGGAAATCCGAACCCCATGTGTTTGAGCGTGACCTCGATGCTGTCGGCAATGGCGCGAAGCTGCGCGTCTGAATCTACCGTGGCAATGACGAAGTAATCTGCCGGTGACGTTTCAATCCCGCCAAGGTCAAGGATCAGAATGTCGTGAGCGAGTTTTTCTTGTGCAAGCCGTGCGCAAAGAACTGCTCGACCCTTTGTGCTGCGTGGTTTTGTGAGCGCCACCGATGTGCCTAATGCTTTAATGAAGAATGTAGTTATGCTTCGTCAGTTGGTAAATGCAGTAAGGTTATCGACGTCCGATCCCAGAACGACGCTCGCCCGCAGGAAACGCATCGAATCAATACCGGAGACCACAAGTGTATCGGCAATCCCCAGAGCAGCTGCGACCTTGAGAGCTGACTGCTTATCGCCTAGTCGATCGATAACGGTACTCTTTGAGGGCCGATCAGACGACGATGAGATCTCCACAACGTCAAACCCTCGCTTGCGGTAGAAGTCGAGCGCTCGCTTGCCAGCCCCTTTGCGCCCACTTGCATTCACGATCTCGATTTGGATCGTGCTACGCGGATCCTCCTCGTTCGCCAGCGGTGACACCGGGGGATGCGCGATTCTCCACGCCAACGAACCCAGCATTCCAACGACAATGACCCCTATGACAACGACCGCTGTCCATCCGGACAGACGTCGAACTTTGGACCAGTTCTCAGCCGTAAGGATCTTCATGCGGAAAGGGCGGGATTCGAACCCGCGGTACCGTTACCGGTACACACGCTTTCCAGGCGTGCCAATTCAACCACTCTTGCACCTTTCCGAAGCGGCAAATATACGCCCATTTCAGTAACCAACGTTGATAATGATGGTTTACTGGGAAAGCGTAAAAATTGTAGATTTGCTCCTTGCCCTAAGTGGCTTTACGACCAATCAACTACAACGAATTGTTCATGCAACGACGATCGTTCATTACATCGCTGTCTGCGGCCTTGACTCTCGGTGGTCTCGGCACAAGCATGGCGCGCGCCGGATCAGAATCGGCCGCACCTGCTCCGCTCGCACGGGTGCTGCCCCGCGGACTCCGACCTGGATCTACGGTTGGTATCGTTTGTCCGGCCAGTGCGGCAAACACGCAGGACATCAAAGACTTCACAGACCTCTGCAAATTCTGGGGCGTTAAGGTTAAGCTTGGCAAGAACATCTCGAAACGCAACGGCTACCTATCAGCACCAGATAACGAACGAGCCTCGGAGTTCATGCAGTTCATTGAAGATCCAGAGGTGGATGCCGTGGTCTGCGCACGCGGCGGCTACGGAGTGATGCGAATCCTACCGATGCTCGACTTTGCGGCGATCCGCCAGGCTAGTAAGATCATCATGGGCTTCAGCGATATCACAGCACTATTGATCGCTGCTAATCAGCTGAGCGGTGTCGTAACGTTTCATGGTCCGGTCGCATCGTCGTCCTTCGATGACTTTACCGTGCGCAGCCTGCGCGAGACCGTTATCGCCGAAACATCGCATACACTGGCGACGTTTTCCAACAATCGGCTAACAACGATTGCCCCGGGAACCGCCCAAGGCAAGCTTACAGGGGGCAATCTGGCTCTCGTTGTTAGCACCCTTGGTACGAAGTACGAGATAGATACAACCGACGCGATCCTCTTCCTAGAAGAGGTCAACGAGGAACCATTCCGCGTAGACCGTATGCTGACGCAACTTTGGCTTGCTGGCAAGCTGCAATCATGCAAAGGAATCGCACTCGGAAATTTCCGTGACTGTGAAGCACGAGGAACGTCGATATCCCCTGTCTCGTTTACCCTTGAGCAAGTGTTTGAGCAACGGCTGGCCTCGCTTGGTATCCCAGTTGTCTATGGACTTCCATTCGGCCATGTCCGGAGCAAGCTGACGATGCCGCTGGGCGTGCAGGCAGAAATCGATGCTACATCAAAAACGATCCGAATACTTGAGCCGGCCATCAGCTAACACCCACCATGAATATGAATTTTACCTCTACCACTACTGTTAAAGGAACGATCATGCAGGCATTACGCATGACCTTTACCCTGCTCATCGTCGCTGTAGTTTCAGCTACGGCCGCGTGGGCGCAGTCGATCAGCGTCTACGGAGTGAACACCTCCGCATTTCCTAAGATCACCGCAGACTACATCGCGTTTGATCCAGCCGGCAACCCAATCACTGACCTTCGCGCCTCGGATTTTCGCGTGCAGGAGACAATGCAGGGTGGCGCCCCGATGGACATGACGCCCACAGTAACCCACGACTGTAAAGAGCTCCCGACGGATCCGGAGGCGAGCATCCTGTTGATTCTCGATGTTTCAACATCGATGGACCAGCTCGTAGATGGCAAAAAGCGTATCGAGTATGCCAAGGATGCACTCAAGGCCTTTGTGGGACGCGTGAAATTCTCTGGCAACACGCGCGTTGCGCTCGTAACCTTCGCTGGTGCCTACAAGCTTGTCGTGGACTGGGTTGACAATGCACAGCCTATCATTGACTCGCTCAATAAGATCAAGAATCCGGTTGGTGCAACAAACTACGTGCTCCCGTTTGAGAGCAATCAGGGATTCAACATCTACGACATGTTCCAGAAGCGACCAGCCAATATTCCGCGTTATGCCTTTTTCCTTACGGATGGCCACCCGTCGCCAGACATCAATGATGCTTCGTCGACCAAGAGCGAAACCAAGTTCGCCAGCGATAACGTTGCGAAGATGAATGGTATGGGAATCCGTTTCTTCAGCGTAACGATTCTTGAGCCAACAACATACTGGGTACTCGAGAATATGTCTCGTGGAACTGGCGGTAAGTCGATTGTCACCACGGAGAAAGGTCTTGTTGACCTGTATGTCAACTTGGCCCTTGAAACTCAGATCAAGAAGGTATGCCAGATCAGCTGGATTGCCCCCTACTCATGTAACCAGCAAGGACAGAGCCGAACCGCCACGATCTCGATGATTCGTGGGGCGAATCCTTCGACGAATGTTGCGTTTTTAGCGCCCCCTTCGAGCGTTGCTCGTGTCGAGGTCAGTGATCCTGTCCTCTTCTGCGGAGACCCCTCGCCCAACCAATCATTCTTTGCCAACGTAACGCTAACAGCGCAGGGCGCCACATTTACAGCCAACAACTTCCAGATAACGCCATCGACCTACTTCAAGGTTGTTGACTGGAACTATCCACTGAATCAGACAACGTTCTCACCGTTCAATCTGAACCCAAATGCGAAGCGCGTGTTGCGTGTGCAATTCACGCAAGGTGCAACGCAGGCATTCCGTCAGGCGCAGCTTACATTCACCGGTGGACCATGTTCGCCAAACATCACACTTGTTGGTGGCACAGGTATCATTTTGCTCCAGTCTCCTGTAGGGGGCGAGCTCACATCAACATGCGACACAGTCAACATCAAATGGGCCGGCGTTCTTCCAAGCCAGCCAGTTAAAATCGAATACTCTGCTAACGGTGGAACGAGCTGGAATGTTATCAACGCAGCGGCCACGGGTCTTCAATTCAAATGGCTTCCTCCAGCAGCTGGCGTCAACTACAAGGTTCGCGTCAGCGTTGCACCTGTTGCCCAGTACGTATGGGCAAAGCAACTCGGCGGTGCTGGTCAAGACTCAGCAACGTCGGTTGCCGTGACGCCATCTGGTCTCAAGGTCTTCGCCACTGGCTACTATGATGGCGCTACAAAGTTTGGTCCGGTAACACAGCCAAGTGCCGCAGGTAACATTGACGGCTACTTTGTTGAATTCGACTCCGATGGCAATATCACTGCACCGACAAAAGTCATGCTGCTCACGGGTTCGGCATCGAATGAGGAGAAAATCATTGGATGCATCACTGATCGCCGAGGGAACTTCTATGTCGCTGGTTACTTCTCCAGTCCCGCAGCTACGTTCGGTTCCTTCCCGCTCTCACGCTCGGCGCGCGACACACGCAACATGTTCATTTTCAAGTTCGATTCCACAGGGGCACTTGCGTGGAATACTGTAACGAAGGGAACAGCAATCCAGAGCAGCCATGCCAATGCGCTCGACCTGGGCATCCGCTATGATGGGCTTGGCAACCCTGAGGTCGTTGTTTACGGGAAGTTCCAGCGCTATATCGAACTTGGCGTCAACCGCTCAGGTATTGTTGAGAAGTCGAACGTCTACAATAACGCAACCGACCGCGACTACTACGCGATCTTCGATATGGCAGGCTACCCGCGCTTCAGCCTTGGTGTGCCCCCTGCCGGATTCACAATGAAGTCAAAGCGAGTTACTGATGCGCTGGGCTTTACCTATGAGACAGATCATTACCGCGGTCCGAAGACCTTCACCCCGCCGCCTGTGACCCTGCCCAACGCTGGTGGCACAGACGTTTATGTCTTCAAGAATGGCGCATCGCCAGCATCGAGCGATGAAAGCAAGACGGTATTCTCTGTTAAGTCGCCGACGCTCGCGTTCAACATTGCCAAGGGAACATTCCCGCAGACACCGCAGGGCGATACAAGTCAGAATGTTTTTGCAGGTGTGTTGAGAAACTCCGGCGATTTCGACGTTACGATTCGCTCGGCCAAGATCGTTGGGGCTAATGCCAATGATTTCAAGCTCATCAGCTCACTTGTTGGGCAGCGCATCGCAGCTGGCAAGGCCCTGAACATTGAGATGCTGTTTGTTCCAACTGGCACAGGCATGCGCACTGCACTTCTTGAAGTTGTTGGTGATTGCAATGCTCAAGCCCAGCTTCCGCTCGAGGGCGACGCTGCTGCACCATGCGTATGGGAACGTCAGCCAACGGTGGATCTTGGCAAGGTACCATTGAGCCAGCCACGTCCATTTAACGTAACGTGCGTGCTCAAGAACACAGGTCCTCTGAGTCTCTCAGGCGATATGCGCGTTGTCTCATCTGCCCCAGAAATTGTCGTCAAAAATACCGGCAAGTTTACGCTTCAGCCAGGCCAGTGCTTCGACGTGCAGATCGACGTAACGGCGGCAACAGCTGGCATCAAGACGGCTCAGATCAACTTCGGACTTCCTGCAGAGTGCGGTAACGCAGCATCAACACTAACGGTAGAGATCGTCGAACCACGCGTCATCATCGATAGCGTGAACCTTGGACGCGTTCGCCTGCTGACTCCGACGAACGGTACGATCACGATATCCAACTTGAATACCGAGGAAGCCGAAGTAACGTCGATCACCATCGATGATGCATCCAACCCTCACTTTACCTTTACGCCCCCTACCACTCCGCAGAAACTCGCGCCTGGCGCTTCGATCAAGATTCCTGTTGTCTTTACACCTCAGACGAGGGG
>CAZAGH010000008.1:27189-32661 GCA_964484755.1 uncultured Melioribacter sp.
CCACAGTCAATCGGCAACAACGTTGTTAACGTTAAGATCACACACGATGCAAAGACAGGCCCAGGACCAGTGCCTCCATACACAGATACGATCGTCGTTGTGCAAGGTATCGGTAAGGACCAGTCATCGTTTGATCCGATTGTCTTTGCCAAGACGCTTACGTGTGCTACGCGTACTGACTCATTTACGATTGAGAATCCAAGTCTGATCTACGACCTTAACTGCCAAACGCCAGTTGTTACTGGGGATGTAGCAGCAATCTCCATCGATCAGCAGACTGGCTTCACGCTCAAGCCAGGTGAGAAGAAGGCGATCACTGTGACGTTCCAACCGCAAACAGTTGGTCAGTATGCCGCAACTGTGGCTATTGCGAACGACCAGAATCTTAAGCTGAACATCTCGATCTCTGGAGAAGGTATCACAACTCCATTGCAGTTCCGCTATACACAGACTCCGTCTGCCAGCGTCGGACAGAAGCTTGCTCTTCCTGTTGGCGTCTCCTTCAATGCTGCTGATTTTGCCGGAGCACAACTCAACACGGTAACGCTGACGTTTACCCACGATCCGGAGGCAATTCGCTTCAACGCATTCCAAGCTCCACAGATGAATGGTTGGACATTTGCCCCAACTGTCTCAGCTGGCAAGCTTGAAGTTGTTGCAACTTCTTCAGGTGCACCTCTTACTCAAGGTGACTTTGTGACGCCGGTCTTCGACGTATTCTTGAACGCGAATGCAAAGCTCCCTGTCGATCTTAAGGCTACAACGCCGCTGACCTGCCTGGTAACCTCTGGCGACGTGGCTAGTGTTGAGATGAAGTTTGTTTGCTTCACGGCTGGGCGCCTGGTGGATTTTGGATCTCGTACCACCGGTATCGTCCGTCCGAAGAACAACCCAGTTCAGGATCAGCTCTCCATAGATTACACGACTGGCATTCCAGCACCAGTTGCTATTCAGATCATCAATGCGATGGGCAACATTGTAATGGAAGCCTCTACGGCCTATGCGCCATCTGGTGCGTATGAGTTCAATGCAGACGTTTCAGCTCTTGCCAACGGCGTCTACTTTGTCCGCCTCATCAACGGCAATCAGATCGCAACGACGTCATTTAACATCGTACGATAAGAGCGCGATACTTTCATCCCCAACGGGCGACTGTTTCACACGAAGCAGTCGCCCGTTGCCTATTTTTGCAGACACTTCTTGAACACTTCGAATCCTTACCGATATGATCGATCGCATCACCTCCGCCCTGGGCACACAGTCCGACTACTATCTTCAGCATACCTGCACGACGATTCCGAAGGACACCATCCATGCCCCTGCACCCGGTGTTGTTGACCGGATGTTCACGGGTACCGATCGCAGCAACAAAGTTCTGCGAAATCTTCAGTGGATTCATGACACTGGGCGTCTTGCAGGCACTGGATATGTTTCAATCCTTCCAGTAGATCAAGGAATCGAACATAGTGCAGGGGCATCCTTTGCGAAGAACCCTGCGTACTTTGATCCAAAGAACATCGTTGAGCTTGCAATCGAGGGAGGATGCAATGCAGTAGCATCGACGTTTGGTGTGCTCAGTAACGTTGCACGGACATATGCACATCGCATTCCCTTCGTCGTCAAGATCAATCACAACGAGCTCCTGACTTATCCCAACAAGTTTGATCAGGTGATGTTCGGACGCGTTAAGCAAGCCGCCGACATGGGCGCTGCGGCCGTTGGCGCAACAATATATTTTGGATCACCAGAGAGCACTCGTCAACTTGTTGACGTAGCAGAGGCTTTCGCGCATGCTCACGAGCTTGGGCTAGCCACAATTTTGTGGTGCTACTTGCGCAATCCTGCCTTCAAGTCCGACAAGGATTATCACGTTGCAGCCGACCTCACAGGCCAGGCAAATCATCTCGGGGTAACGATCAACGCCGACATGATCAAGCAAAAACTTCCAGAGAACAATGGCGGCTTTGAAGCGCTGAACATGGGTGGATCAAGCTATGGCAAGCTCGACAAGCGCATGTACACAGAGCTTTCCTCAAACCATCCGATTGACCTATGCAGATATCAGGTTGCCAATTGCTACATGGGACGAATTGGATTGATCAATTCAGGGGGCCCATCAGGCAACAACGACATGGCAGAGGCAATCACAACAGCGGTTATTAACAAGCGCGGTGGTGGCATGGGGCTGATATCTGGACGCAAGGCATTCCAGCGTCCGATGAACGAGGGCGTACAATTGCTCAATGCCATCCAAGATGTCTACCTCTGTTCAGAGGTGACTGTCGCCTGATGTCTACTCCTCAAGCGCAGACATCTTCGATAGCCGAGCTACGCAGGCTACTTCCATACATCAACCGCTACAAGTGGCGATTACTGTTGGGGTTGGTGTTTGTTACGATCTCGAACATCTGCTCAACTTCCGTACCTCGCGTTGTTGGTAGAACGATCGATACGCTGAGTACAAGTCGCACGACCGGCGAACCGATTGAATGGTTGATCACCCAGATCCTGCTGCTTACCATCGGTAGCGGTCTCTTCATGTTTGCGACTCGGCGAACGATCATCGTAATGTCGCGCTTCATAGAAGAAGACCTTCGCAACGACTTCGTAAATGCGATCGCGCGTCAACCGCAGCAGTTCTATCACGACAGATCGACAGGGTCGCTCATTGCTCACTTTTCGAATGATATCGGCTCTATTCGTGAGTTCATCGGTCCAGCGATCATGTATTCGGCCAACACCGTTACGACCTTTCTGTTCGCGCTCTCATGGATGATCACACTCAATCTGCCCCTTACTCTTGCGATACTCATACCCGTGCCGCTTGTGGCAACACTCACCTACAGACTGGGCCGAAAGATTCATCAGAAGTACCGCATTGTGCAGGAACAGTATGAGCACATCACCACACATGCCCAAGAACTCGCATCAGGCATTCGCGTTGTTCGTGCCTACGTGCGGGGTGAGCATGAGTCGCAGCGCTTCAATGCGTTAAGCCGAGAGTATTACCAGAAGAACATAGGTCTTGCCAAAGTACAGTCGTTGATGATGCCCGGCATGACTGTACTCTTCAACATCAGCTACGTAATTGTGATAGGCGTAGGGGGCTATTTGGTGACAAAGAACAGCCTCACTGTCGGGGAGTTAACGCAGTTCTTCATCTATCTCAATCAGCTGTTGTGGCCAATTGCAGCCATCGGCTGGGTTACGAGCATGATACAGCGCGGAGCCGCATCCATGGGCCGCTTAGGTGCGATCATCGACATGCAGTCTTCGATCACCGATGGCCCCCTACAACAGCATGATATCCGCGGCGATATTGTTTTTCGTGGTGTTTCACTGGCTTATGCCAATGGTCCAGTTGTACTTCACGACGTCGACCTGCACATCCCTGCTGGAACAAGTCTCGGTATCGTTGGGTCGGTTGGCAGCGGTAAGTCATCACTTGCCGGACTGTTGCCGCGCCTGTACGATGTTTCCTCTGGTAGCGTCCAGATTGATGGACACGACATCCGCGAGTATTCACTTACGAACCTGCGGTCGTCAATCGCAGTTGTGCCGCAGGAATCGTTCCTATTCTCCGATACTATCCGCGAGAACATCCGCATTGGCAATCCCGGTGCAACCGATAACGACGTTGTGCGCGCCGCTGAATCAGCATGCCTAGATCGGGACATCGAGCAGCTACCGCAAGGGTTTGAGACTGTTGTCGGCGAACGGGGCGTTACACTCTCGGGTGGACAAAAACAACGAACATCACTCGCACGTGCAATTATTAGCGACCCTGCGATACTGATTCTTGACGACTCTCTGTCTGCGGTTGACGCTTCAACAGAGGAGCGCATTCTTCATAGCTTAGATCGGGTCATGCAGGATCGCACAACCCTGATCATTTCACACCGAATATCAACCGTTCAACGTTGCACCAATATTGTGGTTCTGCAAGAAGGGCGTATTGTTGAACATGGCTCGCATGATGAGCTGGTAAAACTCGGCGGCTTGTATGCCGACATGTACGATCGTCAACAACTAGAGCAAGAATTATCATGAACGTTCACGCATCAATCCTCGACCTCGTTGGCAAGACGCCACTCGTAAAACTTCAACACATCACAGAGGGTATCGAAGCCTCGGTCTATGTGAAGCTGGAATCAGCCAACCCAGGGGGCTCTGTAAAGGACCGTATCGGAATCGCGATGATCGAGGCTGCTGAACGGGACGGTATACTTAAGCCCGGTGCGCTGATCGTTGAACCGACATCGGGAAACACCGGTATCGGCCTTGCTCTAGCGGCCAAGTTAAAGGGGTACAACTGCCTTTTTGTGATGACCGATAAAGCCTCAGCTGAGCGTGTTCGCTACCTCAAGGCTATGGGTGCCGACGTGTTGATCGTCTCAAGCGCAGCTCAGCAGAGCTCACCCGAGTACTACTGGAACACAGCAAAGCGATTAAGCGAAGAGATTCCGAACGCTGTCATGCTGAATCAGTACGACAATCCTGCCAACCCTGCCATACACGAGAAGACCACTGGTCCCGAGATTTGGAACGACACTGATGGCACCGTAACACACTTCATTGCCGGTATCGGCACCGGTGGAACAATCACCGGCACAGCACGTTACCTAAAGCAGCAAAACCCAAATGTTACTGTTATCGCTGCTGATCCGGTAGGATCGTGCATCAAGACGTTTAAGGAAACCGGCAGACTTGTCGAAGCTCTCCCCTACCTCGTTGAAGGTGTAGGCCAAGAGCGCATCCCTCTCAACTTAGACATCAACGTTGTTGACGAGATCATGAACATCACCGATAAGGAATCGTTCATGACGGCGCGCGCGCTTGCGCGCAAGGAAGGGATTTTCTGTGGCGGTTCATCTGGAATGAACGTCGCCGCAGCTCTGAAGCTTGCCAAGGGGCTTCCAAAGGAAGCAGTTGTTGTGGCAATCATCTGCGACACGGGCGAGCGCTATCTGACCAAGCACCACTCAGACGAATGGCTTCAGGAAAAGGATCTTCTTTCCTCCGACCGTTTAGCCGTGCGCGACGTTGTATCGCACAAAAAATCCCGCGGTACACTTCCAGCCGTTGTTAGCCTGCCCCCTCATGCCACAGTTCAAGAGGCTCTTTCGCTCATGAGCTCCTACGAGGTCAGCGAAGTACCTGTAATCGGCGACACAGATGTCATCGGTATCGTTCGAGAAAACAAGCTGATGGCATCAGTTCTTGAAAACCGCGAGATCATCTCTAACCATGTGTCAAATCACATGGAAGGCCCTTGCCCAACAATCGAAAGCCACGCCGACGTGCAAGCAGCAATCTCGCTCCTGAAGACATCACCGATTGTTGTTGTCAAGGAGTTTGGGCGCATCTCCGGCGTGCTCACACGCCATGACGTTCTAGACTACCTGTGAGCAATGACCAATGACGAATGACCAATGACGAATGACCAATGACGAATGACCAATGACGAATGAC
>CAZAGH010000008.1:32761-52815 GCA_964484755.1 uncultured Melioribacter sp.
AATGACGAATGACCAATGACGAATGACCAATGACGAATGACCAATGACGAATGACCAATGACGAATGACGAATGACCAATGACGAATGACTAATGACCAATGACGAATGACCAATGACCAATGATCAGGATCTGTACTTAGTAATTAGTAATTAGTAATTAGTAATTAGTAATTAGCACCCTACTCCACAGTCCAGAGCGTCATATCAACGGAGTTTTCTCCGCCGTCGACGCCGAGTACCTCACCGTTGATCCAGCCTGCCTCGTCCTTGATGAGCAAACGCAGCACGTTTGCAACATCCTCCGGTGTCGTGAGGCGATGTGAAGGATTGCGCATCATGGCATTATTCATGATAGCCTGTGAGCTCGGAATCTTTGCAAGGGCTGGCGTATACGTAACGCCGGCACGAATCGTGTTGGCTGTGATACCATGAGGTGCGAGCTCCATGGCAAGCTGACGGCAGTATGACTCGAGAGCAGCCTTGGCCGCTGAAACTGCACCATAGACCGGAAGCGCGCGGCTTGAACCAGCACTTGTTAATCCGATAACACGTCCGCCATGGGCCATCAAGCCATGACGCACAAGATCCTGCGTGTAATACACAATCGAGTTGGCCATGACGTCCATGGTCATTTCGAGATTCTTCTGATTGATGGCATCTTCGATCTTGTCGGCAATGAATGGCTTGAGCGTACCGAAGGCCAGCGAATGGAGCATCATGCGAACGGTTGATCCGGGATGTGCTTCAAGCTCTGCCTTGATTCCCTGCATAACTTCTTCGCGGCGGTCTGGGTCGGCAGCATTGACATTGAAGAACAAGTGGCGAACGCCCTTGGAGTCGAGTTGCGTCTTGAACTCTTCAACCTGTTGCAAACCAGCGGCACGGTCGAGGTGCACGCCGATGATATTGATACCGTCCTCTGCCAAAGCAAGTGCAGCCGCTTTGCCGAATCCGCTCGAGGCTCCGAGAATCAATGCATAGTAGTTCGATGATGCCATGGTGTTGCCAATTGAAAAAAAATGCGCCCGCAAAATTAGGGCTTTTGCTTGAGGTAGTAATAAGGTCCTTTTACAGAGCCCGAAATTTGTTTGTTGTCGGGTGAATAGCCTCGTTCCCAGAGGGCCATAGACTGGTCTGCTATACTGATTGTGATGTTCTTATACGAAACAAGCGGCCGTCCTTCGGAGCATGCCATACCATGTGTGCCACCGAAAAAGGCCGACGAGCTGCGTTGCAAGTACATTTCACAACCTCTTAGCTGCCGGAGGTCGGCGGTTGTGTACTCTGCTGTCCTTTCAGGATTCTTCCACAGCCCCGATGGAATTCTGATATCTCTCCACTGATACAGCTGCACCTCAATGAGATTTTCCTCAACTCCATGTATGCGAAGCACCCTCTGCTGTACCCACCGGATCGATTCGTTTTCTTTGCCTGCCGCAAATTGTTCAAAAACAAACCAGACGCCGTCTTGCCTATCCATCCAGATACGCCGTACTTCAATGCGCTGATGCTCGAATGAGGAATCCTGCTTTGCTTGCCGCTCGTTCGAATAGCTGCCCTCGAACCACGTTGTAAGCTCCTGAATATCAATATCATCAGGACGCGCCGAAACAGCACCCAATGCTATCGTGGCTGCCACTGAGGTAACGATAAGCAATCGAAACAGTCCAAGCATCATTGTAACCGCTTTTCCATTTCATCAAACGTAATAACCGTGTAGGTCGACATGCCTGACGGAGATAAATGTGAGATAGTGCACGCTCGCAGATCCTTGACGATCTGCTGCACGTGCGACGAAGAAACATCGTGAACAGCAGAAAACGCACGAGACCGGGCAAGGCGAATCATCATCTGCTCTTCGCGTTCCGACACATTCATTGTGACAACTTCACGCAAACTCTGGATCACATCACGTATACCCGACTCTTCATCGCCAGCGGCTACGAACCATGGAATCCCGCGCACATGAAGCACTCCATCGGCGATTTCAACATCAAACCCAAATGATGCAATCAGCGAATCATGCTCGGCGATCAGTGCCTGGTCTGCAGCATCAAGGTTAAAGGTAACCGGGAATAGTAGCTGCTCGGCTGAGACCTCTCCCGATCCTCGCTTCTGCTGAATCTGCTCGAAGAATACACGCTCGAGGGCTGCAAAGAGCCTCACGACCATGATTCCATCATCATGGCGGCACATCGCAAGACCACGGTCAACAAAGAGCACAGAAGGAACGTGTTCTTGTGGCAACTCTGTCATCAACTGCACATAGGCTCCGTGTGCCGCAGGTGCCATACGGGGCTGCGTGCCCGTCGGTGCTTGACTAAACCCGAGGGATGATGGGAAAGGGGCGGGCAGGCTTCGCTCAAGAATTTCTCCTGTGAGACGGTTGACTGCTACATGACCCTGTCCAGCACCCTGCAGAGACTGCAATGGTCGCTGTGCCAGCGGGAGAAACGCCGATGGATCGGGGATCAGATTTGCAGTTGCTAGTGCCGTGGTAACGGTATGCTGAACGAGAAGGAAGATCGCACGCTCATCGTCAAACTTTACTTCATGCTTTTGCGGATGGATATTAACATCGATTCGCTCGGGGTCGATGTCGATCCAAATGGCGAACAACGGATGTTGACCCGCGGGAATGATGTGCTCAAAGCACTGCGAGATGGCGTAAGCTAATGACTTGCTGTAGATACTCCGGCCGTTAAGGTAGAGATACTGTCCAGTGCGGTTCTTACGAACGACCTGTTGGTTGCCAACGTATCCCTTGATCCAGACTCCGCCTTCGGCATGATCAAGCGGCAGCAGGTCAGCCTCTTGCACATTTCGCAGTACGTGCTTGATCCGGTCGATCGTAGATCCAGGATGAACATCCATGACAAGAGCTTGACCGTCGTAGAGAACAAATCGGATGTCAGGACGAGCAATGGCAAGTTTCTGAAGGGTCTCGCTAATGTATCGGAACTCGGTCAGCGGGGATTTTAAAAACTTCCGTCGTGCCGGTACGCTTGCAAACAAGTTTAGTACACTGATCGAGGTACCGACTCTCGACGCCACAGGCTTGCAGATGGGCATCTGCCCCGGACGTGAATACAATGTCCACCCATGTTGCTGCCCCTGCATAGCAGTGGCGATCTCAACATCTGCGACGGCAGCGATCGAGGCCAAAGCCTCTCCGCGAAAGCCCAGCGTGTGAATGGCGTGTAGGTCTGATTCTGTTGAGATCTTGCTCGTGGCATGGCGCACAACCGAAAGCTCAAGATCTTCCTTCGACATCCCGCTTCCATTGTCAACGACTTGTATGGAGCGCAAGCCCCCTTCCTGAATGACAACAGTAATGCTCGTCGCTCCGGCGTCTATAGCGTTCTCTACCAGCTCCTTCACAACAGACTCAGGTCGTTGAACGACCTCGCCAGCGGCGATCTGGTTGGCAAGATGTTCTGGCAGAATTCGAATGCGATTCTGGCTCACCGCTCCACCTGTGAAAGAATGTTGATAAGAGGTAACCGCAGGAATGGACGTATCCATGCCGACTTCATGCGGGCAACATTCATATACTCCGACATGCCTTTGCCCACAGCCGTTCCATCAATGAACCAGTCGCTGATATAGCGCTGGTAGAATGGCGAGTCTTCGCACGCAATTGAATTCGTGCATGAGACTTCATGAGGTCCTGTTTTGGGAGAAATGCCCCGTAGTCGTATGTGCCGGCTACAAAGCAGTCCCATTGCCGTGATGAACGTCTTACCATACGTAATCTCGACATCGTGCCATGCCGTTGCCACACCTGCATCGTCAATCTCGTACACCGAATGCATCGTGTCTCCTGAACGCGGTGTTGACAGAAACACGATTGTACGATCCTGGCAATGAATCCTGCCCCAATACCAGTGGGCAAAATCATGATGCATTGCACGAACACCGAGGTTGTGATCATGGTAACCGATTGTTTCGAACGTATGGTCAACAACCACCGTCGAACCTTCCATGAGTTGTATTGATGCAGTGGTCTGCATGCGGGGTCGAGCAAGCACCCATGCGTGCTTGTCTGACAGATCGGCGGGCACTGGATCAATGGAGCCTGTTGGCTGCCCCTTGAGTGTGACTGCAACTCGGCGTCCATCTGTGTCACAGGGCATGTCAACGCAGGCCGTCAACAAGCCCATCTCGTCGAGTATAATGCTAGCCCCCTCCATCTGAACACGGACGTCATCACGCGCGTAGCTTGCTGATTCCATAGGTTGCTCAGTAAAAGAGAATGCAAGTCGCACGCCATGGTGATATACACTCACAGCGCAACCTGCACGCATGTGTGATGGGTTGCTAAGGTACGTCGGCGACATAGGCATGCCCCGGAACAGAATAACAACCACACCCCATTGGCCGTCATCAGAGAGTGCATCAGCATACCACCACTCGTAGGCTCCAGGGCCATCGAGATAGTGACATCCATCATTTCGTATGCCTGTTATGACTTGCATGTGAACAACATTTCTGAGAACGTCAAAAGTACCGAAACTGCTTGGTTCGTAGCTTCGACGTCATGCCTCTTGAACAACTTTTACAGCCGCACACCATCATTGCAGCATGCATCGCAGGGATGGCCTCGGTCTTCCTCGGGTTCGCACTCATCAACACCCGCCTTCTGGGGCGGCTCCCAACCAGCGCACCATCGCCGGCGTGCCGCGTTTCGGTGCTGGTTCCTGCACGCAACGAAGAACGCTGCATTGAGGACTGCGTTCGATCGATCTGTAAGCAGAACGTGGACGATCTTGAGGTCATTGTGCTCAATGATCAGTCTGAGGACTCAACAGGCGAGATCCTTCAACGGCTCACCCGAGAATACAGCAATCTGAAGGTCATCAATGGGACGCCCCTTCCCTCAGGCTGGGTAGGTAAATCGTGGGCATGCCACAACCTCTCAATGCATGCCACCGGAGACATCCTGATCTTTACCGATGCCGACACTGTGCACCATCAAGGATTGATTGCACGAAGCGTTGCCTACATGACCATGCATAACATCGACATGCTTTCGCTTGTACCTCGGCAGATCTTGACCTCGTTTGCAGAACATGCCGTGATTCCAATTGTACACATGATCTTTTTTGCAACATGGCTTAACATCCGCCGTGTTGCACGCAACACAACAACGCCCTCAGCTGCGATTGGCCAGTTCATTGCCTTTACGAGACAAGCTTACACGACAATAGGCGGACACGAGCGCGTTCGTTATTCACTTGTCGAGGATGTCTTTCTTGCCAAAGCAGCGGCTCAAGACAACCTTCGAAGTGCACTCATTGATGGAACGGATGGCATCGACTGCCATATGTACACCTCGGCATCTGAGGTCACACGTGGGTTCTCCAAGAACCTCTTTCCGGCAATGCGTTATAACCTTGCCCAGATGGGGGCATTCATTGTTCAGCAGATCATGCTCTATGTTCTACCCCTTGTGCTGCTCATCGAGGCCTTGCTTGTTGGATCTGAGCTTGTCATGGGGCTTGCAGGATATGCACTCTTGGCAACGCTGCTCATTCGATTGATCATTAGTCGGTCGTTTTCCTTGCCGTCGTGGCACGCATTTCTTCAGCCGATTTCTGCACTATGGTGCGTGGTTATCTGTCTTAACTCTGTCCGCTGGGCCTATTCACAATCGGGTTCACAGTGGAAGGGGCGTTCATATGCACGAAAGGAGCAGTAGACATGCAACAGCGTAATCGAGATGATAGATTTGTTGATCTTCTGCTGCTGCGTATGAATCCACCGCAGGATAGCATCGATCGTCCGTACTACACGACTGGTTCTATCGTTTCGGCTGCGATGATCCGCGTTGTCATCCTCGGTCTTGCTGCAATGATGCTCAACTCGTACGCATCTCCTACCGTTACTTGGTGGTTTGCGATGATCAGCATATGGGGCATAGGTATATACCCAGCATGGATGCAATACCAACGTTTCAATGATGCTGTTGAGCAGATTGAAGATGGCTCCCTCTGCGGAGTGTGCCGACACTTTAATCCAACAAATCAGCTCTGCTCTGTACTCGACGAACATGTTGTGCGGCCCGATGCGCCACCATGCGAGGGTGAGGGTTGGGAGCCACGTTAACTACTTGCGCAGCGGCTGCACAGTGGTAAGACGGTATTGTCCGTCCTCCTCGATGGTAAACACGAAGACTGTCCGAACACCATTTGTGTAGATCCACGTTTCCACTGCATCGCCAGCTTTGTTGGTTTTACGATCAATCTTTGTGGGCTCGCCGTAGAGGATATAGACCTTTCCCCTATCCGTAAAGGCTCCGTCTGGTTCGATGAGCGTTGCATAGGAGTATGACGCCTTGTCAACTCGACGGTAATACTCGGCCATACGCTCATTGTGTGCCGTACCGAGCGTCTTGTCCTGACGGCGCCACCAGTCCATCAGCTGTTCGCGCTGCGTGGCATCGTCGCCCTCCCGCAAACTGTCGAGTGTTTCTTCAGGACAGATGTAGGCAAGCACATCAAGGGCATAGGACAGCGAGCGTAGGGAAAGGGGCATAGATTCCCACTCAACATGAAAGGGATATCGCAGCGTATCAGCTGTTCCCTCTGCAACAAGTGTCAACAGGTATCGGCCAGGCACAACGTCACTGGCATTGATGGGGATAACGACTGTTCGACCAGCTGACTTGGAATCATCAACAGCCTGGACGTCGATAGCCCCACTGTCCAAGGCATCAAGTTTAACAGCCTTATCAGAAACTGTTGTGTGGATGTCAACGCCTGTCCACCAACGGATGTCACCCTCCTGATATGGTTGTTGTCTGATCCACACATCAAACGTTCGATCGCTCATGCTGTGGGGAATCGTTGCAATCACGGCCACCCGGCTCGATGGAAATGGCAAGTTGCCATTGAAGACATAGGGTGTCAGAAGATCATACTCCTGTGTAGTTGCGTGCGCGAAGATGCAGGAGATATCGCGTATCTGTTTCTGACCAGCCCTTGGGATGATCAGCTTCGGTAAGGTAAGCTTCCGAAATCCATTGTCTCGGTTCGACACAGGTTCAATCGAGACGCTGTACGAACCGGCGGCAAGACGCAGCGTGACTAAACCGTTCCGGTATGATGATGTTTCAGCGAGTGCTTCATAGTTGTCGACAAACACTGTGTCGACAAAGCGAACTCGCTGACGAACAACGCCAACGGCGTCGCGAGCCTCCACACTAAGACCAATGGTAGCATAATATTCTCCACGCTGTTCTTGGAATGAGTTAACCTTCGAAAACACGAGGGTGGAAGTGTTAACACGGATACGAACCTGTACAACGGCGCTGTCATTCTCCGCGTTGGGTAGTATCACCGCATCAGCATAATATTGGTCTCCATAAGCCTGCTGCACCTGCTTTACACGTTGTGATCCACGCTGTGCGTTTACAGCTGCTGCAGCAATCAGGGTTATCATGACTACCAGAGCAATGCGCTTCATAGAATCCTCGATGAATGCTCGTCCAAGACCCGCTGCAATATCACTGCTGCTGCAACCTGATCTTTGATACCCTTTGTCTGCCGTTTCTTCTTCTTCATGCCCGATGCAACCATGATCGAACGTGCATCTCGTGTTGAAAATGCTTCGTCTGCCGTAACCACCGGAATTGATGATGCCTGGCGTAGACGCTCTACAAAACTCTCAATGGCTGTGATGATCGGCGTGACCCGCCCATCATGATACATCGGTACGCCAACGATGATCACCTCGACACGTTCCCGCTCAGCTAGCTGAAGCACCCGTTCTATGATCGTGTCATCGGTCTCCAGCACGGGACGACTGGAGACAACAATGTGCATCTCATCGCAAACAGCAACACCTGTGCGCCTCTCGCCATAATCAAGTGCCATGAGCCGCTTGCCACGGATGAGGTCAGCATTCAGCACATTCATATTGAGCGCTCCGCTGTCGCGAGACGCAGCACATCTTTGGGATCCATCTCGTGCGGGATCCGGAAGATGACCTGCGTTCCCTTCCCCGGCTCGCTGGTTACACGAATTGCACCGCCATGGAGCTTCATAACATGATGCATGATCATGGTACCAATGCCATGGCCAGTTCCATCCTGTGCGGTCGAAAAATAGGGCTTCATCATGTTTGCCATTGTTTCCGGATCCATGCCAACACCGGTATCACTTACAGATATGAAGACGTGCAGACGATCGTGCCATGTTGCTATTTCGATCGTTCCCTCCTGACCACGCAGCGCTTTGATGGCATTCTCAACCGCGTTCCGAACTGCACGAGAGACCTTTAGCCGGTCAACGTTCATCATCGTACCACGGAGCTTCATCGAAAACGTAACATGCGGAAACATGTCGGCATCGAACTCATGTCGTATCTCCGTGCAGAGTTCTGCGCTGTGAACTGGCCCCCTCTGAAGCTCATCTGTACGACCAATCGAGAGCAGATCTCGTACACGATCGATCAACACACCCACTTGAAACAGGATACGTCTTCTGCGCTCGCTTGTACTGTCTTGTGTTTCAGTCGGCAGCTGTTCTGCATTTAACCGAATCGTAGAGAGATTGGTCTGCATATCGTGGGCAAGTTGGGCCCAGTTAACAAGTCTGCGCTGCTCAAGTGTTTCGGTGATGTCAATCCCTGTAACGATCGCACCCCGCGCACTGCCCAGCATCCCAATAAGCGGAGTTGTGGAGAAGATGTACTCTCGAATCTCTTCGCCGATGACAACATTAATCTTTTTGTTTGGCTCAGGTCGCGACTGATTGATCGAGTCAAGATGATTACAGAGTTGCTCGAGCCCAGGCTGCTGCATATACGCACGAACATGACGTCGCATAGGTACGTTTGGCGTGATTCGCAGTAACGAAGCTGCCCGCTCGTTCACTCGTAGCAGGCGTCCACCGCCATCAATCGTAAACACGAGCCCCGTAGCCGGAGAATCGATGATCGCATCGAGCAAACGTCGCTGGCGGCGATTGAGGATCCAGACAAAAACCAAACTACCAATGAAGAGAGCCGGAACCACATAGCGCAATGTTGCATCGAGTCCACGAACAATGAACCAGAACGACTGCTGTCTGCGCTCGAATACAATCGTCGAACGTCCGGCAACTACTGAGATCACTTGACCGTTGTTGCGGGCATAGATTCTCTGCACTCTACCGCTTACGGCAAAAGCATCCCGCGCAAGGACAGAACCGTCGAGCAGGACCACCACCATGCCACCAGAGAACAGCATATACGCTGTGTCGCGTTGAACAACGACGCGATGCGGAGTTCCAAAATCCCCACTGAGGATTTCGCCCTTCGGCAGCTCCTCGTAGTGCTGAAGCACCGGCAGCACGATCATTTCGGGACGACCCGTTCGTGTCGTCAACGCTACCAAGACAACTTCACCGTTGTGTAAAGCCAGATCGATTTGCTCAGACGGTACCGTGATCGAACGGGTACGCGTGGAGAGTGTGGAGCGATCGATGACTGAAACAACACTACTTCCTGAGTTGTCAAGGTCAGAGATTACTGCAATCGTACCTTCAACGCGGCGAAGCGTGCTGAACGAGGCATAGGGCACAAGCGTTGTATGTAACACCCTTCCGGTGGTATCGATGATCGAGACAAACATCGAAAACCCCGACGAATGCAGGTATGTCAACTCCCATCCACGGTCATCAACTCCAGCATGCACAGCGGCAACATTCCCATCAATAAATGTCGCACGCAGACCACCGCCCTCTGGGGAGAGACGATAAAGCTGTCGTCCAACATGGAGATATGCAACCTTTCCAATGGGACTCGCTGTAACGGAGGCCATGAACACAGCGCCGTCTGGCTCTGCGCCCAACTCGGATAACTCTGTATCAGAGGTGAGCTTTGTGCTCAGATCCGTGCCATACAACGAGGCAAACACGCGTCCGTCTCGTCGCTGCAGCACAACGAGAGAACTATCCCAGAAGGCTACGCCGCAGATCTCTCCGCCAACAGGTTGAACGGGGCTTAGGGCCCCATGACGAACGATCGATATCTGAGCTCGGCCGGCATTCCAGATCGCTGGTGGTGAAATGAGCACACCCACTGTTGTGTCGTTTGGGTGCTGAAGAAGCTGACCATAGAATGTTCGTGACACCGCATATGTGTACGGGTCACTGCCGTCAGCACGGCCAACCAACGCGCCAAGCACGATGATCATTGCCGCGATGACATATCGCATCATGTAGGCTGAACCTCGCAGACAACAAATGCATGGACGCCTTCCTTGCGACCAACATATCCCATGCGCTCACTCGTAGTGGCCTTCACAGCAACCCGCTCCAGTGGCAAGCCACAAAGCTGAGCGATGTTCTCTCGCATCTGCGGCTTGAATGGCAGGATCTTCGGGGATTCAAGCACAAGCGTGCAGTCCACGTTGACGATACGATAGCCACCCTCTCGAAGTAACCCTACCGCATGCTCCACAAACTGAGAGCTGGCAGCCCCCTTCCAGCGTGGATCGGTATCGGGGAAATGCTCACCGATATCGCCGAGAGCCACGGCTCCCAGAAGCGCGTCGACCAGCGCATGAAAGATCACGTCACCGTCGCTGTGCGCAACAGTGCCGATCGGCGATGGGATCTCCACGCCTGCAAGAACCAGCGTCTGACCTTCGGCCATACGGTGGACGTCAAATCCAAATCCTACCATGGCACAAATCTACGGTTATGCTGGAATGTCGATCTTTGTTTCATGCAAGAAGAAGCAGTAAGTGTATCCGAACTCACCTATGCCATCAAGGGGCTCCTTGAAGAGGGCATTGGCGATGTTGTGGTTGTTGGCGAGCTTTCGAACTACAAGCTTCATAGCTCTGGACATCGCTACTTCACCCTCAAGGATTCCTCGAGTCAGATTCCATGTGTGATGTGGCGCAGCCGAACGCTGCCCTTTCAGCCTGAAGACGGCATGCGTGTTGTGGTTTCGGGCAAACTAACGGTCTATGGCGCACAGGGCAAGTATCAGATCGACTGTGTTTCGATGCAACGTGAGGGTGTGGGCGACCTGTACGTGGCCTTCGAGAAGCTGAAGCGAGAGCTTGCCGAACGGGGCTTCTTTGACCCCGCGCACAAGCAACGGCTGCCTGTGATGCCAAAGCGTGTCGGTATTGCAACCTCATCAACAGGCGCGGCCCTGCGAGACATGCTCACGACAATTGAGCGCCGATTTCCGGCCATGCACGTGATACTTCGTCCAACCCTTGTACAGGGTGAAGGCTCGGGGATTGATATTGCCAGGGCCATTCGCGACCTAGATACCTATGGCGTTGATGTCATCATCGTCGGCCGAGGTGGTGGATCTATCGAAGATCTCTGGGCGTTCAACACCAAAGAGGTTGCCGAGGCGATCTACGAATGTGACACGCCAATCATATCGGCCGTGGGACATGAGACCGATGTTACGATTGCTGATTTTGTGGCTGATGTTCGTGCTGCAACCCCAACGGCCGCGGCAGAGCTCGTTACATCGACAACTCTCGCTGATCTCATGTATAGTCTCGATTTGATGACTGATCGCATGACATCCTCGCTCGCGGACCATGTTGAGCGCCTCTCAGAGATGGCAGCTGCATTTACAGATGGTCGCGCGCTGCGCCGACTCATCGAACGAGTCGAACTTCGCAAGACGCGCATTCACGATCTCAGCGTCCGATCGCTTCGGTCGATCACGACAACAATTCAACTACGACGGCAGCAGCTCGAGAGCGCTGCCGCTCTCTGCAAGACGCTTCATCCTCTTGCACCGCTGGGCCGAGGGTATGCCGTTGTTGAGCTCAACGGCAAGCCCCTTGCCCTTCAACAGAGTCTGCAACCTGGGGACATCGTACAGGTGCGACGTCAGACCGAGACCAGCACTGTCATCGTACAATCGACAACCCCAACCAACGAATTGGACACACCATGAGTAAGCAACAATCAACCGCTGCACCATCATTGGAAGAGCAACTCAAACGATTAGAGGAAATCTCTGTTCTGCTCGACAGAGGAGATCTTCCATTGGACGAACAGCTCAAGATCTACGAAGAAGGTATGAAGCTGGCACAGGAGTGTCGCACATACCTTGAACAGGCGCAGCTTGTGATAGAAAAACTCGGCGGTAGTCCGAGTTAGTGTTCCATACGCGGCTGACGTGTCATCAGCGCGTGAATGGCGTGTTGAGGGTCAACCCCTCCAAAGAGGATCTGCGCAACTTGTTCAGTGATCGGTAACTCAACGCCCACCGATGCAGCAAGCTCGAGAGCCGCACGAGTGGTCGTGACGCCCTCTGCTACAGCGCTCATGGTACTGGTAATCTGTGCAAGCGTTTCACCCTTACCGATGCGCTCACCTACCGCTCTGTTTCGGCTGTGGCGCGAGGCACATGTCACAAACAAATCGCCAAGCCCGGCCAGTCCGTACAACGTCTGCGCATCTGCGCCAAGTGCAGCAGCCAGCCTGGCAATCTCTGCCAAGCCCCTTGTTATCAGCGCCGCCTTTGTGTTATCACCAAGTCCGAGACCGTCTACAATTCCGGCAGCGATCGCGATAACATTCTTGAGCGCACCGCCGATCTCAACGCCAATAACATCGGTGCTCGCGTACACGCGGAACGTCGGTGTTGAGAGCACACGCTGCACAAGTTCCGAGCATTCTGGATCGACGCTGGCACACACAACTGTCGTTGGCATGCGCTGGATCACTTCCTCGGCATGACTGGGTCCCGAGAGCACAGCATACGTTTTGAGTGAAGGGGCTACCTCCTGCACAATCTCCGAGACGCGGTAATGACTGCCGATCTCAATCCCCTTGGCCAGATTGACGATAACGGCATCACACCCATCCAATGCTGGCAATACTTGCCGCACGTACTGTGTTGGTGTGGCATTGATAAGCATGTGGCATGATCGAAGTTCGGCAAGGACCGTGGTAGCCCGAACATTTGCAGCAATGCTCGCCCCATGCAAAAAACGCTGATTCGTACGGTGCGTGTTAATCTCGTCAACGACTTCCTGCTCACGAGCCCACATGAGTACATCATGCCCGTTATCAGCTGCAACCGTCGAAATGGCCGTGCCCCATGCACCGGAGCCGATGATACCAATGTTCATTGCACGTGGTGCTTACGACGAAAGATCTGCAGCTTAGAGAACCGGCTCTCGGTTCCATCGAGTAATCGCTTCAGGTTACTGCGGTGAGCATAGATGACCAAAAGCGCAAGGGCTATCATAAAGAACACAATGGTCTTGTAGCCCATAATATCTACGTTGAATACGTTGAATCGAATGGCCATGGCGATCGGAATAACGACCGCTGCTATCATCGATGCCAGTGAGATGTAGCCAAAGAAGCCCACCGTTACTGCAAACACGCCAGCAGCAATTGCCAGCTCGACAGGTGCAATAGCGATCAGCATGCCAAGCGACGTATTGATCCCCTTGCCACCGCGCATGCCAGCAAACACGCTGAACATATGACCAAGAACAGCAGATACACCAGCAATCAAGCGAACGATGGTCTGATCTTCAAATGGCGTCTTGTTATCAAAGGGCATTTGTGTGTCAAAGAAGTAGGCGACCAAGAGCACAGGAACCAACCCTTTGGCAATATCAAGGATCTGCACGGCCAAGCCGGCTTTCCAGCCAAGGTTACGGAAGACGTTTGTGCTGCCCAGATTTCCGCTTCCCATTGTGCGCACGTCAACACCATAAAACCGTTTACCGATGATAAGGGCAAACGGGATGGCGCCAATCAGGTATGATTGCGCAACGATGATGATAAGTCGTAACAGAGGGTCCATGATGTCATTGAAGTTGATCGAACGCGCTAATCTACGCATCTCTGCTGATTACCTTAAAGCCGAACATTGTTCGTCATTATGGTTGCACTAATGCTACTATAGCGAGTACCATATGGCAGACGAACTGCGCTCAGCAACACGTAAACGGCTAGAAGAGATCGACAGAGAACTCTCGGAGCTCCGCACGCAGCATTCCGGCATTAAAGCCCGATGGGAGGTCGAGAAGTCAAAGATCCAGCAACTACGAACACTCACATCCGAAGTCGAGGACTGCAAACTCCAAGCCCAAGAGGCTGAACGGTCCGGTGATTACGCACGCGTTGCAGAGTTGCGATACGGCAAACTCCTGGATCTAGAGAAACAGATCGGCAGTGTCAAGACCGATCTGCAGTCAATTCAGGCGGATAGCCCCCTGCTCAAGGAAGAGATCGATGACGAAGACATTGCAGAGGTCGTTGCAAAGTGGACGGGGATACCCGTTGCCAGAATGCTGGAAACCGAGCGAAGCAAGCTTCTTGCAATGGAAGATCGTCTGCATGAGCGTATTGTGGGACAGCACGAAGCCGTAACGGCGGTCTCTAATGCTATCAGACGATCTCGGGCTGGACTTCAGGATGAGAAGCGCCCAATTGGCTCGTTCATCTTTCTTGGTTCGACTGGTGTTGGCAAGACAGAGATGGCTCGGGCTTTGGCTGAGTTCCTCTTCGATGATGAACAGGCTCTTGTTCGCATCGATATGAGCGAGTACATGGAAAAGCATGCAGTTGCGCGGCTCCTTGGGGCTCCGCCGGGATATGTAGGGTACGAAGAAGGTGGACAGCTGACCGAGGCAATCCGACGTCGTCCATACGCCGTAGTTCTGCTAGATGAGATTGAGAAAGCCCATCCCGACGTATTCAACGTCCTGCTGCAGGTACTTGATGATGGCCACCTGACAGATGGACAAGGCCGCACGGTTGATTTCCGCAATACGATCGTGATCATGACATCGAATCTTGGCTCGGAAATCATCCAAGATCAGATACTAGATCTGACCGATGAGAACCGAGAAATGCTCATGGCAGAGCTCCGACACCGAATCATGGACATCCTCAAGAAAAAGCTTCGACCGGAATTTTTGAATCGTATCGATGAGATCATTCTCTTCAAACCACTTCTTCCATCAGAGGTCCACAAGATCGCTGCTATCCACATCGGGCACGTTGCCGAGCGGCTCGCAAAGCTTGGCGTCGAGCTCAACGTAACTCCCGACTGCGCAGAATGGCTTGGTAAGCGTGGTTACGATGTGCAATTGGGCGCTCGACCGCTTAAGCGTATCATTCAGCGATACATTGCCGATCCTCTTGCAATAAAGGTGCTGGGTTCGGAAGTTCGTGCAGGAGAACGGGTTACTGTTGATTGTGACGATACTGGTCGCATCAACTTTTCCGTCTCAGCACGAGATCCCGACACACATACCAACAACGTATGACACATACCGGTCGATTTATCGCTGTCTGGACAATGGCGCTCATTATCGCGGGAGCCGCCACACACATCGCTCTGCACGCACAGGGTATTTCCACAGGGCCCGTGCTCGACCAATCGACAACACGTAGCACATTCTTCAGGGGGCTCACTCCTGATAGTTCGGCAATGATATCGCGCATAAAGGTCACCGGCATCGACAAGCTTGGCGATGGCTCAATGTCGGCGCGCGTGATCACGCTCGACTCCGAGGGCAATTTCATTCCGCTACACATGGCCGCATCCCGACTTGTGACAAATGTTCTTTGCCGCGGACAGTCGCCCATTGCATTCACAGCCGACGTAGAAACCTCCTCTGCCTCACCAAAGAACGCGAGCTCCTCAGCCTATGTAGCGATCGACAACTCAACGCTCGCAGGAACTCTTGCCAGGGACGTCATTCTAAGCCTACGCTCTGCTCTTGCAGGATCTCCCACGGCTGACAGCCTCGGTATAGGTGTCTTTAATCAATCGCTAACATCCCTGCAGCTGGTAGGCCCAATTCAGCGGACACTCGAGAATCTCTCAGCCGACGAGCTCCGACCGTCCTCGGGTGTTTCAGCACTCTACGCATCAATGATCAGTGCTGCGCGAGAACTAGAGTCATCTCGTGGCGTTCGCTCGTTGATCATTGTCTCAACCTCTGGAGATAATGCATCAGCAACATGGAATACGCGCGATGTTGCCAGATATCTCAAAGACGCTGGGATTCGTGCCTACATCATTCGTGTAGGATATGAGATGGCCTCATATCCACTGCGATACATCGCAGCGCATACCGGTGGCTCTGTATACACGGTCGAAGACGACAACGTGAGCGCCGTCGGCGATATCGTACGCGAGATTCTCTACGCTCAGCGATGGTATTCGACACTCAAGATCCAGCCAGGCATTGAAGACGTTGCCGATTGCGATACACCTTGGCTGCGCATCGGATTGATGAGCGACAGCGTTCAGCCGACCTTGGTGGATTCCATCATCATGACACCTCGCGAAGTGCAGATCTCCACGTCGCCTGCTGTTATTGCTCTCTTTGATGATGAGACAGATGTTGGCCTTCAGCAATTCTATCCGTTGCTGCTCTCGGTAGCAGAGCGCCTTACAGAAGATATCAACCTCAAGATCGAGCTTATTGGTCACGTAGGTGTCGATGTAATGGAAGACGCAGATAGACGCGCCCTTGAGCGTGCCGAGAATGTCAAGAACTTTCTCCTTGTCAATGGCGTGCTCGACAAGCAGGTCATAACACGAAGCGAAGGCAGTCGTAAACCTCGTTATTATTTCCAGGATGATGGATCGCGTCGTCTTATGAACAACCGTGTTGAGGCAGTCCTCATCAACGCGGAGCAACGTCCCTACACGATCATCGTTGATCAGGTAAGCAATGAAGACGAGGCTACAAAGCAGCGATCAGTCTGGATCTCGAGAGACTATCAGGTCTTTTACGAGCCCGTGATCGACCGCAGCGAAGTTGCCTACCGCATCGTTCTTTGGGGCTATCAGTCCAAGGGGCTCGCAGAGGCAGCCGCTGCTCGAATCAAGAAGCAGTACAAACCGCGCTACACGATCGTCGAATAATCCCCTGCTCAGCCTGCGTGACGTGTCTCTTCGAGCCAACGCTCGGCGTCGATAGCAGCCATACATCCGGATCCGGCAGCGGTGATGGCCTGACGGTAAACGCTATCCTGTGCGTCTCCACAAGCAAAGATGCCCTGCACATTGGTGTATGATGACTTTCCAACGGTCTTGATATACCCAACGTCATCCATATCAAGCATGCCAACAAACAGTGATGTGTTCGGCTGATGCCCGATGGCGACGAATGCGCCATCTGCTGGCACGTCCGTTACGTCGTTGGTAGCCGTGTTGCGAATTCGCAGGTGTGTAAGCTTCTTCATGCCATTTTCGGCCGTTCCTACGTACTCGTCGACAACGGCGTTGAGCATGAACTTGATCTTTGGATTTGCTTTTGCGCGCTCGAGCATGATCTTTGAGGCACGAAACTCCTCGCGGCGGTGAACGATCGTAACCGATTCAGCGAACCTCGTGAGGTAGTTAGCCTCTTCCATCGCCGTATCGCCCCCTCCCACAACAAAGACGTTGAGTCCACGGAAGAAGAAGCCATCGCATGTGGCGCAGGCACTTACACCAAAGCCCATGTATTCCTGCTCACCAGGCGCACCGAGCAGCTTCGCCGTTGCTCCCGTAGCTACAATGACGGCATCTGCTGTAATTGCCTCACCTTTTTCGTTCGTGAGTACGAATGGGCGCACAGAGGCATCAACCTTGGTGATGAGTTCATACTTCGAGACTGCGCCGAAACGATGGGCTTGCTTACGGAAGACATCCATAAGCTCGGGGCCCATGATGCCATGCTCAAAGCCGGGATAGTTCTCAACCTCCGTGGTGATCGTTAGCTGTCCACCAGGCTGTGTGCCTTCAAAGATGATAACGCCCAGGTTTGCACGACTCGCGTAAAGAGCTGCTGTAAAACCTGCTGGACCTGATCCGATGATTGCAATGTCTGTGTGTGCCATGATTACGTCGATTCCTTGTCTAATTCATTGATGTCGAGAAGAGCCCGTGCGTTTCGCTGAAGTCCGCTAAGTTTAGGCCGCTTGAGCGGACTACGACGAAAGCGCTCAACGAATCTTTCGGGTTGCAAAGTTACGATCTCAGCCGGATCCAGTGTGGTCTGACCTAGCCGCGGCTGGAAACGGGGCTCATCAGTTGGCCGCTGAAAGCGATTCCAAGGACAAACATCCTGGCAGACATCGCAACCAAAGAACCATCCATCAAGATGTTCAACTATGGGCAGAGGGATCTCTACGTCTGCCTTCGTTTCTATGGTCCAATATGAAATACAACGGCCAGCATCAACGACAGTAGGCTGAACGATCGCCTGTGTTGGGCACGCATCCAGACAGGCCGTGCACGAACCACAGTAATCCGGCATTGGCTCATCTGGTTCGAGGTCGGCCGTCGTGATGATGACACCAAGGAAGAACCAACTTCCGATGTCACGGCGTATAACATTGCCGTTCTTCCCCTGCCAACCAACCCCTGCACGCACTGCCCATGCCTTTTCAAGGACCGGTCCTGTATCAGTATACTTGCGAGATGTCGAACCCGGAATGATCTGACCAAGTTCTACAATCAAGGCGTCCAGCATCGGCGGCAGAACGTCGTGATAGTCGTCCCCCCAGGCGTAACGCGCTATCTTCCCATGCGATTCATGCTGAAACGGTGTGAAGTAGTTCTTTGCAACGACAACAACACTGCGGGCCTCAGGCACAATGCATGTAACATCTCGGCGCGAATCAGCATTACGGGCCATGTAGCCCATTTCGGCATGATAGCCGGCATCTACCCACTGCTGGTAACGCTCGAACTCCTCTTCAAGTGGCACTGCGGCGGCAACACCAACAGCATCAAAGCCTATTCTTCGAGCAGCTTCCTTGAGGCGCTTGCTATGTTCTGCTCGATCCACGAAGCACTTACCGTGATGGTGCCTCGAGATCATGAATCGCAGTTACGATCTGCGACGCATGTTCAACCGTGGCATCGGCATGAGCGATCTCCTCAGCCGTACCGTAGCCGTAGAGGACACCAACGTTGGCTACTCCGTTCGCACGTGCGCCATCGATATCGTGATGTCTGTCCCCGATCATAATCGCATCCTCGGCAGCAGTCTTCTCTAACGAAAGCACATGACGCAATAGATCACGCTTCTCAACATTTGTACCGTCGAGTTCTGAACCATACACATGGTGTATGTGCTTGTGCAGCGCTGAAGCTTCAATCACCTCGCGGGCATACTCGTGCGCCTTGGCTGTTGCGACGGCAATTCGGCACTGTCGTACTGCAGAAAGAGCCGACAATGTTTCGAGAACGCCGTCGTAAATATCGTATTCGAACATCGGGCCATCTCTGTAGATGTGCCTGTAGGTTGCAACGGCATGCTCAAGTTTGACTCTGTCGGACGTTTGAAGGTAATGCTCAAAGATCTTCCAGAGCGACGCTCCAAGACACCATGTAAAATCATGATCGGCCGGGATCTGAACATTCGAATCCTCAAGTGCGAGCCGAAGAGAATGCACGATCCCACGACGAGAGTCGATTAGTGTGCCGTCGAGATCGAAAAGAACAAGTGATGGCTTCATAATCCTACTCGATTTCGTCTGGTGTGATCATCACAGAAACGTTGCCAGGCAAAAGGCACACAACAAGCATGATGGAGCCATTCTCATCCTTACGAATCTGTGCGCTGGGGCATGAAGACAAAAGATCTTCAACCCACTGATCATCGATATCTGCTGTGTAGGCTAGGAAGGGGGCTCGCAGCGCCTGCTCACGGAATGAGAGCATCCAGATGCCATCTGTGACGTCAACGCACGAAATGTCCTCTCCACTAGCCTCTGCGATAAAGTATCCGCAGGACTGCGCCCACACGGCACTCTGATGTGCATCGGCAACAGGCACCACGAGTGCATCCAGATAGCCCAAGACAGGATTACTATCACCTGTGCGGTGCACGATATTCTCGGCGGTTGCTGGAGTGATGATGTAGCGCAACTGACCCGGCCCAGCAAAGCGAAGCTCTGTTGGTGTCATCACCTCGAGCGTATTGCCCGAAGCCAAGATCTTGTCCTTGACACTCTGGATCGAGGCTGCAACGTACTCCATTGCAATCTCCTCGTGCTGACCATGGCGCAGGGTGATAAAGATCTGGCCGTCGGTCAATCCGACTTCG
>CAZAGH010000009.1:0-2333 GCA_964484755.1 uncultured Melioribacter sp.
TCAAGGAAGAAGCCATTGCATGGTCGTGGGAGCTGTTAACGGATGTCTACAAGCTTCCGAAGGAGCGTTTGCACGCAACGGTCTATCGCACCGATGACGAGTCGTTTGAGATCTGGAAGAAGTACCTGCCTGAAAACCACATTCATCGCTTTGATGAAAAGGACAACTTCTGGGAGATGGGGGATACGGGGCCTTGTGGACCGTGCACGGAGATCCACTTTGATCGCACGCCTGATCTGTCTGGTGGCCCCCTTGTCAATGCTGGTGTGCCAGAAGTTATCGAGATCTGGAACAACGTCTTCATCCAGTACAATCGCAATGCCGATGGAAGTCTTTCAGAGCTTCCATCAACGCACGTTGATACAGGTATGGGCTTTGAGCGACTTTGCGCCGTAATGCAGGGCAAGAACTCGAACTATGATACGGATGTGTTCCAGCCGATCATTGCCTACACGGAAGATCTGTGTGGACGCGGCTATCGCACCGAGCTCGAAAATCCGGATGGCGTTGCCATGCGAGTCATCGCTGACCACATTCGCACGCTATCGTTTGCTATCGCCGATGGCGCTATGCCCGGCAACGAAGGCCGCGGCTATGTGCTGCGTCGTATCCTGCGTCGTGCGGCACGCTACGCGCGCAACCTTGGCATGACTGAGCCAGTGCTCTGGAGGCATGTCCATATTCTCTGTGATACGATGGGGGATGTTTTCCCTGAGTTGGTTGAGCGCCGAGACCTTATCGAGCGCATCATTCGCGCTGAAGAGGAGTCGTTCCTTGCAACGCTGGATCGTGGCTTGCTGCGCTTTGACAGTATCTCGACCACCGGCAACATGGTCTCGGGTGCTGATGCCTTTGAACTCTACGACACATTCGGCTTTCCATTAGACCTAACGCAGCTTATCGCGCGTGAGCGTGGCCTTGACGTTGATGTTGATGGCTACAACACGCTCTTGGACGAACAGCGTGCCCGCTCACGTGCTGCGCGCAAGACGCATGCACAGGAAGCCACAACAGAAAAAATTGACGCTGTGTCACGTTTTACCGGGTATACAGACACTGATACTTCAGCAGAGGTTCTGTATGTCAGCGGAAACAACATTGTGCTAGCAGAAACACCATTCTACGTCGAAATGGGCGGTCAGGTCTCCGATACCGGTGTGATCACGGTAGGGGGCTCGCACTACCGTGTCGACGACGTGCGCAAGGTCGGTGATGCGATCATCCATGTCTGTGAGACAGAGGTCGACGCAGCCGTTGGTGATGTGGCCAAGGCCACACTTGATGTACCTCGCCGCCGCGACATTGAACGCGAGCATTCCGTGACGCACTTGCTGCACGAGGCATTGCGCCGCGTATTGGGAACGCACGTTCAGCAGTCGGGATCACTTGTCGAGCCGGACCGACTCCGCTTTGACTTTGCGCACTTCGAGCGCATGCGTGATGACGAGCTTGTGGCAGTTGAGAACATGGTCAACGAGAAGATCTTTGAATCAATCGATGTGCACATCGAAGAGATGACCATCGAGAAGGCGCGATCTGTTCCTGGCGTGAAGATGTTCTTTGGGGATAAATACGGCGACACCGTGCGAGTGGTCTTCATCGATGACAAGTTCTCTGTTGAGTTCTGCGGTGGTACGCACGTGCGCAACACGTCAGAGATTGGTCTTTTCAAGATCATCAGCGAGTCCAGCGTTGCTAGCGGTGTTCGCCGTATAGAGGCTATTGCCGGACGTAGCATACCGCAATGGCTCAAGGAACTTGAGCGCAACACAGACACCCTGCGCGATGACATGGCACGTCAGGCTGAGCGCATCAAGCAGCTCGAAAAGGAACTCTCTGCGCAAAAGGTCGGCGAGCTCAAGACCGTCATACCAGACATGATTTCCTCGGCCGTGCAGTGTGATGGGTATCAACTTGCTGTGCGACGCATAGACGGACTCGATATCGAGCAGCTCAAAACCGTTGGCGATGAACTACGTTCCGCTCTAAAAACAGGCGGTATTGGTCTTCTGGCAACCGTTGCTGAGGAAAAAGTCCAGCTTGTTTGCGTCGTAACCGACGACCTCACCAAATCCAAGCCTGCCGGCAAGATCGTTGGGGCCGTTGCCAAGGAACTTGGTGGCGGCGGCGGTGGAAAGCCTCACATGGCTACGGCAGGGGGCAAGGACATCAACAAGCTTGATGTCGTACTTTCGAATATTCCAACATTGATTTCAACAATCTAATCAGGTAAACGCCATGTCAAATTCCTACGAAGCTGTCGGTACGCTTCACCACCTCACTGAAACGCAGCAAGTGAAGGACACCTTCCGCAAGCGTGAGTTCGTTCTTGA
>CAZAGH010000009.1:2433-12686 GCA_964484755.1 uncultured Melioribacter sp.
CGAGAAACACACTGAATGTCTGAACGTATTCTGTTGATTGGTTCGGGTGGACGCGAGCATGCGCTCGCGAAGACGTTGGCATCATCGACGTCATGTGATAAGCTGTGGGTGGCACCGGGCAATCCAGGTATCGCGCGTGAAGCTGAGTTGGTCTCGATCAACATTGCAGACCACGATGCCGTGGCTACATTCTGTCACAAGAACAACGTGACACTCGTTGTTGTAGGTCCTGAGCAGCCCCTTGCAGAAGGACTTGCCGACTCACTTCGTGAAGAGGGGATCGATGTATTCGGTCCATCACAACGAGCTGCGCAGCTTGAGACCTCGAAAGGGTTCTCGAAGGACTTCATGCAGCGTCATGGTGTGCCAACAGCCCCATACAAACGATTCAATGCCTCAGAGCACGAGGCTGCGCGCACATACGCAGCAGAGCATGCGCTTCCGGTGGTTGTCAAGTATGATGGTTTGGCCGCAGGCAAAGGCGTTGTTGTTGCGCTTATGCAAGCAGAAGCCATCGAAGCTGTTGATGCCATGTATGCAGGAGCATTTGGTGATGACGGAGTCGTGATCGAAGGATTCCTTACCGGTCAAGAAGCCAGCGTCTTTGCTGTATGCGATGGCACCGACTTTGTAACCCTAGCTCCTGCGCAGGATCACAAACGAGTAGGAGATGGCGATACAGGCAAAAACACGGGCGGCATGGGAGCGTATGCTCCAGCGCCGATCGTCACACCTGCAGTGCTCGAAAAGGTCCACTCACGTATTATCCGTCCCGTCCTTGATGGCATGGCCAGCGAAGGTATGCCATTTATTGGTTGCCTCTTCTGTGGTCTCATGATCGACGATCATGGAGATCCATCCGTGGTGGAATTCAATGTGCGATTTGGCGATCCCGAAACGCAAGCCGTGATGAGCGTGCTAACTGCAGACGTTGCCGCTCTCTTTGCTTCGGCAGCGCGCGGGTCATTAGACACCTCAACAATTGCATCAACGGCTGTTGGCTTTGCCTGCAATGTTGTGCTCGCGTCTGCGGGCTACCCCGATGCATTCGACAAGGGGCTTCCCATCACTGGAATAGATGAGGCAGAGTCAGACCCCTACGTTACGGTTTACCATGCGGGCACCAAAGAAAGTAACGGACAGCTTGTCAGCAACGGCGGGCGTGTTCTCGGTGTGACAGCAATTGGAGATACTCTCGAGCAGGCTGTTGCGCGGTCGTACCAAGCAGTTGAAAAGATCTCGTTTGCGAACAAGTACTTCCGCACAGACATTGCAACGAGGGCGCTGTGAAGATACTTGTCACTGGTGGCGCAGGCTTTATCGGGTCGCATGTTGCCGAGGCATATCTGAAGGCTGGCCACACAGTCGACATTGTCGACAACCTGTCAATGGGATACATTCAGAACATCCCGGCTGAGGCAACGTTCCATAATCTAGACATCACCTCTGATGCCTGCACAGATCTTATCATGTCTGGTGGATATGATGCCATCAACCACCACGCAGCGCACATGGAGCTGCGTGTAAGCGTAGAAAAACCAGTTCACGATGCAGGGATCAACATCCTCGGATCATTGAGAATCTTTGAGGCGGCACGGAAGTCCAACGTAAAGCACCTTGTCGTTGCTTCAACAACTGCAGTGCTTGGCGAGTTTGTTAACCTGCCGGCAGACGAGACGCATCCGTTGCGTCCAATAGCCCCTTACGGGGTGTCAAAGCGGGCGATGGAAATCTATGCTGAGTATGAACGCATTGTTCATGGACTTAGCATCACGATCCTGCGTTACACAAACGTCTATGGTCCGCGTCAGAACCCTCACGGAGAGTCTGGGGTGATTGCGATATTTCTCGAAAAGTTTTTGAAGAATGAAGTGCCGACTATTCACGGTGATGGTAGTCAGGAACGGGACTATATTCATGTTCACGATGTGGCGCAGGCCAATCTTGCTGCGCTTGAGCATCGACTCAATGGTACCTACCATATCTGCCGCAATGATGCAGCAAGCGTTAACGACGTTGTAACAGCCCTACGTAGCGCCCTTGGTACCGAATATCCGGTCAACAACGGTCCTGCCAAGGCCGGAGATCCCGCTAAGACAAGGGGCTCGCACGACCTCTTTACGGCACAGACTGGATGGCGTCCGACAATAGATCTTTCCCCGGGAATTCTTGACACAGCTCTGTGGTTTAGGAACCGCAGGTGAGAATTTCGTCGAATACGTGGCCAAAAAGATCTTAACACGTACTACGAAGTTTTTTCACATCGTGCGATGGTCGTATTTTGGCGCCACTTGACTAGGACTATCTCATTACAAGAGGTTCGCGCACATGCAGACGTTGAAGACAAGATTTCTTCTTTTGTCATTCGCTGTTTGTTCCATCACGGTCTTGAGTGGCTGCAACATTCAGGGTCTGTTCACATCCTACGGTGATGACCCTGTTTGGGTTGATCCGAATGCAGCCAAAGCAGATGCGGCCGGTGCCGCAGACGCTGGCGGTCCAGGCAAGGCGGTCTATGGCCGTATCTGTGCCGCATGCCACCTTGGAAGCGGCAAGGGTGTGCCGGGCAACAACATCCCTCCTCTAGCTGGTTCAGCGATCGTTCAGGGCGACGCACGCAAGCCGATTGCCATTGTTCTGCATGGACTGCGCGGTCCAATCGAGCGTAACGGTGTGCAGATCAACGGGCAAATGGCCGCATGGAAAGACCAACTCAACGACCAAGACATCGCCGATGTACTTACGTATGTCCGTTCCAACTTCGGAAACAGCGGCGGCGCTGTAACTCCAGACGAGGTGAAGGCCGTGCGTGAAGAGACAGCATCTCGTACGCAGGCTTACACAGAAGCTGAGCTTCCGTAAGCCTCAGGTTGGGTGCACCCACATTCATTTTGCAATAAACCTTTCCAGTTCATTGGAGCACAAAATTCATGGATCGCATACTGAGCATCTTTGACATGTTGGCTTGGTTCCCTGAGAACATCTCGACGTTCGGACATGAGCTCGACACTCTGTTCGCTATCATCTACTGGGTGAGCGTTGCGATTTTCTTTTTGACGTTTGGCATTCTCGGTTACTTCCTCGTGAAGTACCGTTATCGTAAGGAAGCCCGCGGATATAACTATCACGGCAATAATATCGTTGAGATCACGTGGACGATCTTGCCAACGATCCTGTTTGCCGGAATCGGTCTCTACTCAGATGATATCTGGGAGCGTACAAAGTATTCGTCGCGAGTCCCATCGGCAGATGTTGAAGTATTGGTCATGGGCAAGCAGTATGGTTGGCAGTTCCTGTATCCAGGTGCCGATGGGAAGTTTGGCCGCAATGCCTTCACAGACCGCAACAACTGTCGCAAACTGATCAGCTCGACGAATCCTTTTGGTATTGATTCAACCGATCTGGCCGGTATGGATGACTTCACAACAGAGAACCAGTTCAAGGTTCCGGTGAATGCCAACATCGTGTTCCGCGGATCTTCACAGGACGTATTGCACAGCTTCTTCCTTCCTCATGCGCGCGTCAAGCAAGACGTTGTGCCGGGAACATGGATGAACATTTGGTGCAACCTCTTCAAAACAGGCAAGTATGAGCTCGCATGCGCCGAATTGTGCGGCGGTGGACACTACTCCATGCGTGCTGAATATGAAGTATTGTCGAAGTCAGCCTATGACGAGTGGGTAGACAAGAAAGTAGCAGAGGCAATCGCTGCACGTTCGCCTCAGCCAGCAGCAGCACCGGTCGCAGACACGACCAAAGTAGCCTCTCTTACGAAGTAATTGAACCCAGGAGAATGTGAACATGAGTACAGCAACAGTTGAGCATGCAGTAGATACTGCGCACGATCATGGCCATGAGCATCATGACCTTCCATGGTATCGTAAATATGTGTTCTCGACCGACCACAAGGTGATCTCGAAGCAATTCATGTTGTCTTCGCTATTCTTCTTGTTTGTCGGCGGTGCATTCGCCCTCTTCATTCGCTGGCAGCTTGCCTACCCAGGCCAGCCGGTTCCAGTAATCGGTTCCATCTTGCCGGATTCTTGGGTAACAGAGGCGGGAAGTGGGATCATCACGCCGGAGTTTTACGCACAGCTTCTCACGATGCACGGTTCGATCATGATCTTCTTCGTGATCATCCCGTTTGCCGTTGGTATGTTCGGTAACTTCTGCATTCCACTGATGATCGGCACCGACGATATGGCGCTGCCGAAACTCAACATGTGGTCATTCTGGCTCGTCCCACCAGCTGGTTTGGTGATGATGGCTGGATTCTTCACGCAAACAGGCTATGCTGCGGCAGGTTGGACAAGCTATCCGCCCCTTTCAGCACAGACAGGACTCGACACCTTTACGATCTCGGGTCAAACCCTTTGGACCATAAGCGTTTTCCTTGTGGGATTCTCGTCGATCATGGGTGCTGTGAATTACGTTGCAACCGTTCTCAACAAGCGCGCCAAGGGCATGAAGCTGTTTGATATGCCGCTCACTGTTTGGGGCTTGTTCATCACAGCAATCATCATCACTCTCGGTACACCAGTTCTTGCTGCGGGTCTTGCCATGTTGTTCATGGACAACTTCCTTCACACGAGCTTCTTCCTTCCGGACAATCTTGTAACGTCGCAAAAGTACTTCGGTGGCGGTCAGCCGATCTTGTTCCAACACGTTTTCTGGTTCTACTCACACCCAGCCGTGTACATCATGATCCTCCCACTTATGGGTATTGTATCTGATGTTATGGCAACGTTCGCTCGCAAGCCGATCTATGGTTACAAGGCCATGGTGTTCGCTATTGCTGGTATCGCATTCCTTGGCTTTATCGTGTGGGGACACCACATGTTCCAGTCAGGCATGAACCCGCTGTTGGGAACAACATTCATGTTGTCAACCATCGTCATCGCCGTTCCTTCGTCGATCAAGATCTTTAACTGGTTGGGTACACTCTGGCGCGGTAACATCAAGTTCTCGGCAGCTATGCTCAACGCGTTGGCGTTTGTTTCGATGTTCATCATCGGTGGCTTGTCGGGCATCTTTATGGCTTCTGCTCCGGTTGACATCTACATCCACGATACATATTTCATCGTTGCACACATCCACTACGTGCTCTTTGGTGGTTCGCTCTTCGGCATCTTCGCTGGTATCTACTACTGGTATCCTAAGATGTTCGGTAAGATGCTGAACGAGCGTCTTGGACGTCAGCACTTCATCTTGACCTTCATCACATTCAACGTGACCTTCTTCCCGATGCACGTGCTTGGTCTTGGTGGTCACATGCGTCGTATCTACGATCCAAACGTTTATGACTTCCTCAAGGGGCTTTCAGACATCAATGAGATCGTGACGATCGGTGCTATCGCACTCGGATTCTCCCAGCTGATCCTTGTTTTCAACGTTCTCTGGTCGATGAAGTTCGGAAAGAAGGCTCCTCGCAACCCATGGCGTGCAAATACGCTTGAGTGGGCTGCACCTGAGCACCCTGGTCATGGCAACTTCGACCGTGATATCACTGTCTACCGTGGTCCGTACGAATTCAGCGTTGAAGGCCGCAAGAGCGATTACTGGCCACAGTGGGAACCAGGTGCCTCAAAGATTGTAAACCACAAGACGGTCGTACTGGAAGATGATACGCGCACGTTTGGCGCTCACTAACTAAACCTTCTCAACGAATGTCTGAATCCGTTTCACCGGCAGGTTCACGCACGACCATCCACAGGGTGGCTCTGTTGCTCTGCGTTCTGACGTTTGCCCTGATCGTATGGGGTGGGCACGTCAATACTACGCGTAGCGGCATGGCATTCCCAGATTGGCCAACATCTAACCTTGCTCCGATGGTTACCTATACGCCATCAGAATGGCTATGGGCCAAGGACAAGTTTTGGGAGCATGGTCATAGGCTTTTTGCAAGCTTGGTTGGATTGGTCACAACCGTTGTGCTCGTTCTAACATACCGCAGCACACCCCGCGCCGAGCGTCCACACAAGGCGCTGATGGCAGTGGTTGCGGCTGTGTTCCTCACAATCGTGACGGCAATCTTTGGTATGAATGGTATGCCTGCTGGAATCATGGAAGCATTCATGGTAGCTCTCGGAGCACTCATGATTGCCTTTCTGACCAAGGCAGCTAAAGTCTCAACAGAACGTCGTCTTATGTGGCTTGCCATGTCGGCCTTTGTGGCGGTTTGTCTACAAGGTTCGTTTGGCGGCTACACAGTGCGGAACAATCTTCCAGATTGGACGTCGACAACGCACGGAGTGCTTGCCGAGATATTCTTTATGATCGTTGTTGGCATCACACTGCTGACCTCGAAGGCGTGGAACGAAACGCATGTGCGCCCCGCCTTGAGCCGCGGCGCACTCTTGATCGTTGGCAGCACATGGGGCCTAACATTCCTGCAGTTCATCTTTGGTGCACTCACACGACACACAGATTCATGGGGTGTGAGCAACACGTTCCCGATGTGGAGCGAAGATGGCTGGCTTCCACACGCAGACCTATGGCAGTATTCGCAAGTAGTGATTCACTTTGTCCATCGAACAACAGCCTACATCGTCGCATTGATGATCATCGTTCAGGCGTTGGTGCTTCGTGCCCAGCAGCGTGACCGTCTTATCACGATATCAACAGCTCTTAGCGTTGCGCTCGTAGGCGTTCAGATTGCTCTCGGTGCTGGCATTGTGTGGACGGCTCGTGGAGAGCTTGTCACAACGCTGCACGTAATGGTTGGCGTTGTGCTTCTTGTGCTCAATACGATCACGATGTATACGGCCTTCCGTTCTCCTGTTGCTCATACAGTGCACGATTCAGCGCACACACTTCAGACAGGGGGCGCACGCTGATGAGCACGCGTGATCATGAAGTGGCAGTAGAAACACCAGCTGTGCAGCCGGCAGCGTCGCTCGTTGCCCAGTATTATGATCTCACAAAGCCAGGCATCAGTAAGATGGTCATGATGACCACGCTGGCTGGTTTCTACCTGGCACTGCCGAAGAGTGCCTCCATGTTTGATGGGGAAGTTGCCTCGCAGCTTGCAGTGAGCATTCTTGGCACACTTCTGATCAGCAGCGGCAGCTGCGTTGCAAATCACATCATCGAACGTGATGTAGACGCGCGCATGAAGCGAACATCCAATCGCCCCATTCCATCGGGCATAATCAGTGTGCGCAATGCCGTAATCTTTTCTGCGATACTCAGTCTTGCTGGTGCTGCGCTGCTCTCAACGGTCAACATTCTCACGTTGGTGCTGGCCGTTATCACATGGCTTTCCTACGTCGTTGTGTATACACCAATGAAGACCAAGTCTTCACTGGCTGTTATTGTTGGCGGGGTTCCGGGAGCGTTGCCGTTCATGGGTGGCTGGACCGCCTACACGGGTGCGCTTGACGCTATGGCGTGGACACTGTTCGCCATTCTCTTCTTCTGGCAATTACCGCACTTCTATGCCCTGTCGTGGATGTACCGAAACGACTACAGGGAAGGGGGCATGGTGCTGCGAGCTATTGAGGATGAAACAGGGAAGACATTGGCGATGCAAATGATCGTAACAAGTCTTCTGACCTTGCTAGCATCGATTGTACCAACGCTACTCGGTTCGACCGGTTGGCTGTATCTAGCTGGGGCCGTGTTGCTTGGTTGTTACTTGACGTATCAAAGTATCGTGTTCTACCGTCAACCGGATACAGTTACGGCACGCAAGGTACTTCTGTCTTCGTATGCTGTCCTTATGGGCATCATCATTCTCATGTTTATCGACAAACAATGATCATTTCAAGGGTGTACGTATGTCAGCAGCGCTGAACCTATCACACGAGCCAGTTACCAAGATTGCGAATGGCAAGATTGCCATGTGGGCCTTTCTGGCATCGGAGCTCATGTTCTTCTCGGGCTTCTTCGGCACATTCATCGTGCTTCGGAACACGAATTATCAGGCGTTCTTTGACGCATCGCATCACTTGAACTGGATGTTGGCACTCGTCAATACGTTCATTCTGATCGGCAGCTCGCTGACGATGGCTATGGCCATCTATAAGCTCGAGCGTCGCGAGAATGGCGCCTTCCAAGTGTATCTCGGTCTTACCATCTTGGGAGCATGCGGGTTCTTGGTCGTCAAGTACTTTGAGTACAGCGCCAAGTGGCATGACGGTCTGTTCCCAAGCCAAGAGAATCACTCTCTTTTTTACTCATTCTACTTCCTCATGACGGGCTTTCACGCTCTGCACGTGATCGGTGGTATGATTCCAATGCTGTTCATGCTCTTCAAGTCGTTTACGAAGAAGGGCTATTATCATCCTGTTAAGGTCGAGGTTCTTGGTCTCTACTGGCACTTCGTTGACCTTATGTGGATCTTCATCTTCCCAGCACTGTATCTCATCTTCCCGTAATTCCCGATAACAACGATCAACGACAGTTTGTAGGACAACCATCATGAGTCACGATCACGGAAATATTTTGCCTTCATACATGAAGGTGTTCGCTACACTTTGCACGATGACCGTACTTACGGTCGCCGCTGCTAAGCTTGTGCATTTCCCAGACATTCTCTTCATACCGGGCTACGTAGTCAACATTGCCGTTGGTCTTGCCATCGCTGTGTTCAAGGTTGTCTGTGTGATGTACATCTTCATGCATTTGAAGTTTGATCATCCGATGCTGCGATTCTTCGTGTATGTGCCGGTGTTCTTGTTCTTTGTTATGTCCTTCGGATTCAACCTCGAGTTTGGCGGCAAGGAATCAAACGACAAAGTCACACGCACGGTTTATCAGCAGAATCATCCCAACGCCCACCACGGTGGTGGACATGGAGCAGGACACTAAGAGTTGACCTTGCGCACCCTTGCCACCATACTGTTTGCTATCGCGCTCTATGCCAGTGGTTGCTCATCCAAGCAGGATGGTAACAACGAGGGATCAACGGCGTCAATAGATACGTTACCGATACTTCGTACGGTTTCGGCGTTCAGTGGGATCGATCAGGACAGTGCTGCGTTCAATGCTGCGTCCATGCGTGGAAAGATCTGGGTGGCCTCGTTCTTTTTCACCCGATGCGGAACGGTTTGTCCGGCGCTCAACAACGTGCTCGCTGGATTGCAGCAAGACATTGGTGCACGTGTGTCATTTGTTTCGCTCACATCAGATCCTGCGTACGATACACCATCAGTGATGAAGGGGTATGCCAAGGAGTATGGTGCTAGCGAGGCAACGTGGAGGTTCGTGACCATGCCACTTGATAGCATGCTCACAGTTGCTTCTCGAGACTTAGGCCTTATAGAACCTGCATCTCCAGACATTCACTCGACACGGTTTGTTTTGATCGACTCAACAATGCGTGTTCGTGGTTTTTATGACAGTGCTGACCCGACGGATGTTGCTAAACTTCGTAGAATACTCAAGGCGCTGTGATGAACTTTGACCAACTTCCGGCGTTAAACGCTACGCTCAATGCGATATGCACCATACTTCTGGTATGGGGCTATACATTGATTCGAGCAAAAAAGGTGCAACAGCATCGCAAGGTGATGATCAGTGCCTTTGTTATCTCGATTATGTTCCTTGGTTGTTATCTGCTCCATAAGTGGCATATGTACACATCGACAGGTGCGTACAACACCACATTTCAGGGACCAGACGCCTGGCGTATCGTCTACCTGGTCATCCTGATCACGCATGTTACACTTGCTGCTGCTGTTCCGGTGCTTGCACTGATCACAATAAGCAGGGGGCTTAACATGCGCGTTGAATTGCACAAAAAAATTGCCAAGATCACGCTTCCAATCTGGTTGTACGTATCAGTGACGGGAGTGATCGTGTACTTCATGTTGTACCAATGGTTTGAAAAAACAGTATGACAACGAAGTTGATGATCACCATTGTTGGTTTGATGCTCATGCACGTTCAAGAGCTCATGGCATGTCCTGCATGCAAGGACAGCTTTGGTTCAAACGGTGCAAACGCTAGTGTTGGTGACGCCTACAGCTGGTCGATTATGTTCATGCTTGGTGTGCCGTTGACGATTCTCACGGTCTTTATCGTTGTTATCACGCGAAAGATCAAACAGAATCCAAACAATGCATCGGTTCATGTGAACAATCATGTGATGTAGGTTCGTGATGAGCGGTATATTTGCACGACATTTCTATGTGAGGATTGCGAATGTTTTCACGCAAGTTTGACAAGGGGGTTAAGACGGGCGGGGCAATACTAGGTGCCGTCGTTGCTGTCCTCTTCCTTGTGGGCTACTTTGGTTTCCGAAACAGTTT
>CAZAGH010000009.1:12786-32840 GCA_964484755.1 uncultured Melioribacter sp.
CAATTCGAAACACGATCTTCCTTTTAAGGTTCGCATATGTCTGATCGTTCACTCCACGCTTCAACAACCACACCGTGGAAGAGCATAGATGGTCTTGCTCAAGCGCCAAGTGAAACTTCCGAGTTCACTCCTGGGACGACGTCGAATGCCATCACAGATTCTACAGTAAGCCGTCGTGGCTTTATGGCCCTGGTTTCGGCTTCGATGGCTCTCACAGCGGCGGCATGCCGCCGTCCTGAGCAGAAGCTTGTACCATCTGTTAAGTCACTCCAAAATGCTACACCGGGACTTCCGATGTATTACGCGTCTGTGTATGCGCACCGTAACGTTGCTTACGGTACCGTCATCAAGGCACGTGAGGGCAGGCCGATCAAGGTCAAAGGCAATGAACAGCACCCAGTGAACTGTGGCACTGCGAATGCAGAGATGCAGGCATCGTTACTTTCACTCTACGATCCAGACAGAATCCGTCGTGCGAAGATTGAAGGACAGCAAGTGTCCTATGACGCCGCCGTAACGCGCATTTCTTCGTCGATCACGGAAGCGCAAGGGGCAGGCAAGAAGGTGTTGCTCTTCATCGATGAGCACTGTTCACCATCGTACACGCAACTTCTCAATGAGTTTGTTGCAGCTGTTCCGAATGCCAGCGTGGTGTTTCTCCCAGCTATTTCGCGTGACAACACAGCAAACGCTACAAACGCGGTCCTTGGTGTCAATGGTGAAATCGTCCCTGATCTCTCGAAGGCTTCCGTAATCCTGAGTGTTGAGGCTGATTTCCTTGGATCAGATCCGTTATCGCTGTATCACACGAGCCGTTTTGCACCTCGCCGCAGTCCGTCGAAGGGCGGACCTGCAATGTCGCATCTCACGGTCGTTGAGTCAACATACTCAACCACTGGTATGAACGCAGATCTGCGCGTACGTACTTCGCCATCAGACCTTGAGTCGTTTTTGAACGATGTTCACAATGCAGTAAAGGGCGGCAGCGCATCGAACAAGAACGCCGCGGCGGCCGCAGCTCGTCTAAAGAAGGCCGGTGCTGCTGGTGTTGTTCTCGCAGGTGCGCACCTTTCTCCAAAGGCTCAGGCACTTGCTCTCGCAATAAACGCGCAGCTTGGCTGCATCGGCACTGGAAGCATCCTGGATCCTAAGAACACACTTCCAAACTCTGGCGAAAAGGGAACAGCCCTCAAGGCTGCACTCGCAGACATCGAAGCGGGTAACGTTCACGTTGCACTGTTCATGGATGTGAATCCAGAGTACAGCGCCTCGCGCGCCCTCAAGACGGCTCTGATCAACAAGGTCAAGGTTCGTGCGGCGATCAATCTTTACGACGACGAAACAGCGGCACAAAGCACTGTTAGCATCCCAGCTGCTCACTGGCTTGAGTCATGGGGCACAGCGGTTGCATTCGATGGAACATTCAGCGTTCAACAGCCGATCATCGCTCCAATGTGTGATGGAATCCCATCGATGCAGGACACGTTGATCGCAGTAGGGAAGAAGGTCAACGCAACGTTCCTTGGTGAGACTGCGACGTATGCAGATTACGTCAAGAACATGGTTGCGACGGTATTCCCGACAGCAAACTGGAATCAAACATTGCAGGACGGTTTCATTGCTCCTGCGTCACGCATGGACCTTGTGCTTGGTGTCGATCTTGATGCGCCAAACAAGCTTCCTGGTGCCACTCCATCTGACCTCTACCTCCTGACGCTTCCATCATCTTCTCTCTACGATGGTAAGTATGCGAACAATGGTTGGCTTCAGGAGCTGCCAGATCCAGTAACGAAGGTTACATGGGATAACGTAGCGCTCATCAGCCCGAAGAAGGCAGAAGAGCTCGGTCTTGCAGCTGATCGCAATGAGCCGTCGTCTCTCGTAAAGGCAAATGAGCGCGTGATCTCTATCACGACACCAAACGGCAGCATTGAACTTCCGGTTCTTGTGCAGCCAGGTCTTGCAGACAACGTGATCGTGACACAGTTGGGCTACGGTCGTACGGGCGCTGGAACGGTAGGTAACAACGTAGGTGCCAATGCATTTACGCTGGGAACGCCGGGGTACATCGCTCTGCGTAGCGGCTCTGTTACGGTGACCGAAGAGCGTCATAAGATCGCCACAACCCAAAGCCATCACTCGCTCTCAGAGCGTCCTGGTGACGAAGAGAATACCCGTAATGTTGCCCGCTCAATGAAGCTTAGCGATGTCATGAAGGGCAACTTCGAAGCCGTTGAAAACGAGTACATCAGCGAAGGCAAGGACGGACGGTACAACAAGCCCCTTTCGATCGTTAGCGAATACGAATACAAGGGTCATCGTTGGGGCATGGTCATCGATATGAGCGCCTGCACAGGTTGCTCGTCATGCATCGTGGCTTGCCAAAGTGAGAACAACATTCCAGTCGTCGGCAAGGATCAAGTTGTGCTTGGTCGTGAGATGCACTGGATTCGTCTCGACCGTTACTACACGGGTTCGGTTGATGAGCCAACCGGTGCAATTCTTGAGCCGATGCTGTGTCAGCATTGCGAAAACGCCCCGTGTGAGAATGTATGTCCGGTAGCCGCTACAACGCACTCACCGGAAGGTCTCAACGAAATGACGTACAACCGCTGTGTTGGTACGCGTTACTGCTTGAACAACTGTCCGTATAAGGTTCGTCGCTTTAACTTCTTGAACTACAAGGATGAGCGGCAGCCACTTGACCTCGTCTTCAATCCGGAAGTATCTGGACGCCAGCGTGGTATCATGGAGAAGTGCACATTCTGCGTACAGCGTTTGCACGAAGCAAAGTGGCATGCACGCGACAATGGACGCTCACGTGTGCTTGATGGCGAGGCCGTCACAGCATGTCAAGAGGCATGTCCTGCGAGTGCGATCATCTTCGGTGACATGAACGATTCGAAGAGCCGCGTTGCGGTGGCACGTCAGAACGAGCGCGGATTCCACGTGTTGGCTGAAATCAACACGCGTCCATCGGTAACGTATTTGGCGAAGGTTGTCAACGACGTTGCCTAACACATCTACCTAGAAATTTTTCCTTTCGAACGAAAAACACTGACGGGAACAACACATGACGGTGGTCCAAGAACATGAACGATTGCAGGCGACAGCGCTCGGTGAAGAACCGATCCGCGAAGAGCTCGTCCTTGGCAATCCATCGATGCGAGATGTCACTGCACGTATCGCAAGCATCGTGGAGTCGAAGATCACGACGAAGTACCTTGCTACATTGTCCATAACAGGTGCAATGGCGGCATGGGGCTTATTCGCGCTCTATTACACGATCACAACCGGTATCGGTGTGTGGGGATTGAACAACCCTATTGGATGGGGCTGGGACATCACCAACTTCGTGTTCTGGATTGGCATCGGCCACGCCGGTACACTGATCTCGGCCATTCTCTTCCTCTTCCGTCAAAAGTGGCGTACAGCCATTAACAGGTCGGCAGAGGCAATGACGATCTTCGCTGTTATCTGCGCCTTGACGATGGTGCTTAGTCACACCGGCCGACCTTGGCTCTTCTATTGGCTTCTGCCGTATCCGAATCAGATGAACATGTGGGTGAACTTCCGATCTCCACTGATGTGGGACGTGTTCGCTGTTAACACCTACTTCACGGTTTCGGCATTGTTCTGGTTCGTTGGTCTGATCCCTGACCTTGCAACACTTCGTAACTACGTCAAGAGCGAAGTTGCTAAGAAGGTCTACGGCGTTCTCTCGCTTGGCTGGACCGGTTCTACACGTGCATGGCATCACTACGAAATCGCCTACATGATCCTCGCTGGTATCTCGACACCACTCGTGTTGTCGGTACACTCGGTGGTTTCCTTCGACTTTACAGTTGGCGTTCTCCCAGGCTGGCACACAACGATCTTCCCACCGTACTTCGTTGCCGGCGCCATCTTCTCTGGCTTTGCAATGGTACTTACACTGCTTGTGATCACCCGTGAGGTGCTCGATCTCAAGCAGTTCATCACGCTGAAGCACTTTGAGAACATGAACAAGATCATGCTCGCCACGGGTATGATGGTTGGTTATGCGTACATCCTTGAGTTCTTTATCGCTTGGTACTCTGGTAGCGATTGGGAGCGTTGGATCTTTGTTAACCGTGCATTTGGAGATTATGCATGGGCTTACTGGACGATGTTCACTTGTAACGTCGTGTCGCCGCAGGTGTTCTGGTTCAAGAAGGCTCGTCGTAACATCCCACTCATGTTTGTGATCTCGATCTTCGTCAACATTGGTATGTGGTTCGAGCGTTTCACGATCATCGCAACAACACTGCACCACGACTTCCTCCCAGCATCATGGGGCTACTATTCGCCAACATGGGTTGAGATTTCGATCTTCATCGGAACCTTCGGCATCTTCCTGAGCCTGTTCCTTCTCTTCGCAAAGTTTGTTCCTGTTATCGCCATTGCCGAGATCAAGAGCATCATGCCAGGTGCGCAACCATCGCATCATCACCATGATAGCCATGGATCTCACTAATCGGTATAACAGTTAGAATCGACATCAAGGACAACGAAACTATGAGCACAACACCAACAGGCGTGATCGGAGAATTCACCGATGTCAACGTCATCATGCAGGTCGCAGAGAAACTTCGCGATGCAGGATTCCGCAAGTGGGATATCTACACGCCATATCCTGTGCACGGACTCGACAAGGCGATGGGCATCAAGCGCTCAATCTTGACGTACATCTCGTTTGCAGGTCTTTGCGGTGGACTCACCACAGCTCTCGGACTTCAGTTCTGGACCGGCGCTATTGATTACAAGCTCAACATCGGTGGCAAGGGCTTCTTCGACTGGCAGTTCTCGATGCCGATTGACTTCGAATTGTCCATCCTCGGTACTGCGCTGTTCACGGTGTTCGGAATGTTCCACCTCGTGCGCATTCCAACATGGTACAACCGTTACCAAGACGATGCCTCATTCCAAAAGGCAACGGACGATACATTCGTTGTGACGATCGATGCAGATGATGATCGTTTCTCAGCTACAGAAACACCTGCTCTGCTTGCCGGCCTCGGTGCTCAGAACGTGCATCTTGTGCACTCGTCTGTTGAATAATGTTGAACTTCACTAGCGTATCCGCATGAAACTCCGACTTCCACAAATTCTCGCAATCGCAGCCGTTGTCGGCATCGCAGTATTGCTTGTTATGTTGTTCACAGGACAAAAGACGTGGTTCTCTACGACGCCACCGATTGAGATCCAGCCAAACCTGGACCACCAGTTCAAGGCCATTCCGCAGTCACCCAACACATTTTTCGCAGACGGCAAGAGCCTGCGCGAGCCTGTGGAAGGTACCGTGGCAAGGGGCGCACAGGTCTACACACTTGGCCCTGGAGACATTGATGCTGCTGAAACAGCGAATGTAGAGCCAGCTGATCTTCCTAAGGATTCAGAGTTTCTGCTAGCGCGTGGTCAGAACCGCTTCAATACGTTCTGCTCGCCGTGTCACTACTACAACGGCGAAAGTGAAAATTCAGCTGTCTCGAAAAAGGGTTGGGCAGGTATTCCTAACCTGACACGCCCTGAAACAGCAGGATTATCCAACGCACGGATCTTTCACATCATCAGCGCCGGCCAGAATCTGATGCCGAGCTATGCTGACAAGATCGATCCAATCGACCGTTGGGCCATCATCCGTTATCTGCGCAAGCTTCAAGGCGTAGAAGGAATTGCTAGTAACCCAACAGCAGCACCTGCTGCACAGAACTAAGAACGAGGGGAGTTTACTGAAATGTCACATGTGAATCTTGGTTCAAGTCCAGTCATCGCTAAGATCAACAAGCTTGGTCTCGTGCTGGCAGCTGTTGGAGCACTTGGTCTTGTTGCAACCTATGCAACAGCCGGTGCCGAGCGCTTTTTCGCTGACTATCTCATTGGGTTCTGGTACTTCGCCGGTATCAGCGTAACGATGATGTTTTTCTCTGCACTGCAGTATCTGGCCCGCGCCGGATGGAGTGCATCGGTACGTCGTATCGCTGAGATGTACGCTGGCATGGTGCCTGTCCTTGTTGTTCTGATTCTGCCGCTCGTGGCCAACGTGTTCCTGCATCACGGCAACATTTTTGAATGGGCCCACTATCAGCATCTGCGCCCGAGTCTTGCACCAGATCAGTTTGACTCAATTCTGGATAAGAAAGCCCCTTACCTGAACACGACGTTCTTCGCTATCCGCATGGCGTTCTATGTCCTGGTTTGGTTTGCGATGCACCGTTTCATCATCGGCAATTCGATCAAACAGGATAGCTCTGCCAGCGACATCACGCCTACACGCAAGAACTGGAAGCGTGCAGCACCGTTTGTTTTGCTCTACGCAATCACAATCACATTCGCTGCATTCGATCTTCTCATGTCTCTTGAGCCACACTGGTTCTCAACGATCTGGGGTGTCTACAGCTTTGCTGGGCACTTTGTTGCGGCGCTCTCGATAATCACGATCACGGTGGTTGTTCTATATAATAACGGTCACCTTCGTGAGTATATCACCGCTGAACACTTCCATGACCTTGGTAAGCTGATGTTCGCGTTTTCGGTGTTCTGGGCATACATCGCTTTCTCGCAGTACTTTATCATTTGGTACGCGAATCTTCCAGAAGAGACGATTTATTTCACGCATCGCCTTAGTCACGGCTGGGAGTATTTTGGCTTTGCTCTCATTGCCACACACTTCCTTGTTCCGTTTATGGTGCTTCTGCGTCAGGACGTAAAGCGCAAGACAAATATTCTCGTGGTCGCAGGTATCATCATCCTGATCTCTCACTTCATCGACATCGTGTGGATTGTGATGCCAGCTGTTGGCCACCACATCCTGAAGGTAGAAGGTGTTACGTTCGGATGGCAAGAGTTTACGGGCTGGCTGTTCTTCGCTGGTATCTTCCTCGTACTTGCTGTGAAGAACTTCCAGAAGCATAGCGCTGTAGCTGTCAACGATCCTCTTCTGCAAGAGTCACTCGAGTACCACAGCTAAGATCTCAACTACGTTTACACGACATTTCGACGGCTCTCTTTGCACACGCAAGAGAGCCGTTTTTCGTTAATGGCAACGTTGCGAAACTCCGTAACTTTGCAACGCGTTTTAGTCGATCATCGATCATTCACCTCATTATAACCCACATGAATCAGCACACGTTTGACCTCGTAGTAATTGGCTCAGGACCCGGCGGATACGTTGCCGCCATCCGCGCTTCCCAGCTCGGACTCAAGGTTGCTTGCGTAGAACGCGACCGAGTAGGGGGCGTCTGTCTTAACTGGGGATGTATCCCTTCGAAGTCGCTTCTGAAGAACGCAGAGTACATGAACTTCCTCAAGCATGCCGATGATTACGGATTTGGCATCAAGAATATTGATATCGACTTCCCAAAGGTGATCGCACGTTCACGTGGCGTTGCTGATAAGATGAGCGGCGGCGTGACGTTCCTGTTCAAGAAGTATAAGGTAACCCAAGTCAAGGGATGGGGCTCGATCAAGAATGCAACAACGGTCGAAGTCAAGGATGAAAGTGGCAATGTGACAGACTCAATCACATGCAAGAACATCATGATCGCAACGGGCGCGCGTCCACGCATGATCCCAGGTATCGAAGTTGATCGTGAGTACATCCTCACATCTACCGAAGCGATGCTTCAGCAGAAGACGCCAAAGTCGATGATCATCATGGGTGCCGGTGCTATTGGCATCGAGTTCGCATATTTCTATCAGTCGTTCGGAACGGCAGTAACCGTCATCGAAATGCAGGATCGGATCCTTCCTGTGGAAGATGAAGACGTCTGCAAGGAACTTCGTAAGTCGCTCGAGCGCGACGGTATGAAGATTCTTACAGAGACCAAGGTTCAGTCAGCCAAGAAGAAGGGCAAGGGAGTCGAAATAATCGTTGAGAAGAAGGACGGAACAGTGGAGACACTGACAGCCGATCTTGCACTCAATGCTATTGGAGTTCAAGGTAATATCGAGAACATCGGACTCGAGAACGTCGGTATCGTTCCAGAGCGTGGTTGGCTCAAGGTAGACAAGTACATGCGTACCAACGTGCCAAACATCTACGCCATTGGTGATGTTGCAGGTGCTCCTTGGTTGGCACACAAGGCATCTGCTGAAGGTCTCGTTGCGGCTGAGCACATTGCCGGACATCACACAGACGGCGTTGACTATAACAACATCCCAGGCTGTACGTATTGTCAGCCACAAGTAGCAAGCATCGGTCTTACAGAAAAGAAGGCCAAGGAGGCTGGCTACGAAGTAAAGGTGGGTAAGTTCCCATTCACAGCCAACGGCAAGGCCCACGGCATCGGCAAGGCACAAGGTTTTGTAAAGCTTGTCTTTGATGCCAAGTACGGTGAGATCCTCGGTGCCCACATGATCGGTCCAGATGTCACAGAAATGATCGGTGAAATGGGTATCGCCCGTACCCTGGGTGCAACTGGTCCAACGATCTTCAAGACCATTCACGCCCATCCAACGCTAAGCGAAGCGATCATGGAATCTGCCGCGCTTGCCTATGATGAGTGTGTAAACTTCTAAGCCCCATGATCGTCGAAGACTGGGGACTCATTGATTTCAACGAAGCATGGCGTCGGCAACGTGAGTTGTCCGACGCCATTTTGCATCGTGATCATCCTGATACGCTTGTGTTTTGTCAGCACCCGCCTGTTATAACACTTGGACGCAACACGCAATCGGGAAGCGTCTTGGCAAGCAGGGAACTACTGCAAGGGATGGGCGTTGACGTGATTGATATCAACCGTGGCGGAGAAGCAACGATCCATAATCCGGGTCAGCTTGTTGGCTATCCGATATTCAATCTCCAGCGTTCAAAACCCGATCTGCACTGGTTTCTACGTACGATCGAGCAGTGCATTATTGATGCGCTGGGGGAGTTCGATATAGATGCTGGACGCGTCGATGGTCTAACAGGGGTTTGGATTGAGCAACAAAAGAAGGTCTGCGCCATAGGTATCCACTGCAGCCGATGGGTTACATCACATGGATTCGCACTCAATGTGGCAAACAACCTCGACCTCTTTTCGATGATCATTCCCTGTGGTATCACAGAGCGCGGGGTAACGTCGATGCAACTGGTTACGGGAACAAATGTTGATCTCGCAAGCGTTCAAACGGTCGTCGAGAGGCAATTTCGCCGCAAGTTTAGCTCATAAATCGTAAGTGTTTGGAAGTTATAGGGCTTATGATGATCGAAGCTTGATCGGCGTACGATGAAATTGAAAACTGTAGAGTGTGGATAACTATGTGGATAGCTCTAAGCCCCGATAAAAACAAGAGCTTAGGACAACGCACAAAATTTGGGTTTGACAAGTATGTGTCCTTCGTGTAGTTTTGCACTGTTCTTTGATGCGGGAATAGCTCAGTTGGTAGAGCACAACCTTGCCAAGGTTGGGGTCGCGAGTTCGAGTCTCGTTTCCCGCTCGACGACGCGAGTCGTCACTTCCTCTTTATGCTGCATGCCTTGCCATCTCATTCCCCCCTGATGGCGAGGCATTTTTTTTTGCTGTAAATTCTCGATCTCTCTGCACACTATACCAGTAACTTGTTGCGTCAACCTGTAAGCAGTACATGCGCTACACGCAATTCGCTCTACGATTCCCATACGACTCTGTGCACATGATCAACAGCATCGTTCTATGTCTGGTGCTTGCAACATCGACGGTTGTTGCGGGAGTACACCACGGTTTTCGCATCACAGAGAATACTCCGCAGAGACTCGTTGTTACTTATCAGGCTGATCCAACGCAGCTCTATGGTCCAGGTCTTCGCGAGCATCGCTCTTTGGATGGCGTGCATCGGCAGATCATTGCCAGTGCAGACATCATCATCCCAAGTGAGACAGGATATCTGTTGCGCGCGGCCAGTTCCAATGCGCCGCAGACAATGCCACAGTCGCTGCCAGCCATTCTTGACGTGGCAGTCCGTGAACAAGCATATCCATCGACGCAGCAGAACACGATTGATGTTCGCTACCTCGGGGTCAGCGGTGACCGTCACGTAGCTCGTATCTCACTTGTTGTGGCCGAGCAGCGTGGCACAAGCCCCCTTATGGTGTACACGCAACACACTGCAACGATCGACTTTGTAGGTTCAGCGCAGACCGGACGTCCAACCTCGACCATGCTTTCTGTGCTCAACCCGAAGGCTCCGTGGTGGATCCCACGCAACACGCCTCAGGCGAACAAGCAGGTAGACAATGTTCAGGGGTTAGAGGCACTTACGAATGTGTTTGCCTTGCGAATCCAGGAAGAAGGATTCTACCGCATCAGCCGCGATCAACTTCGTGGGGCTGGTGTTCCAACGGATGCTGAGGCGGCGCGTACGCTCAAGGTTTTTGGTCGTGGTGGAATGGAGTTGCCCGAAGCAGTCGATTCTGCTCGCTCGAACACGCTGCGTGAGCAGCCAATCATTGTAAGAACCGAAGCAGATGGATCTATCCGCGAGGTGGTGTTTTATGCTTCTGGCCTAACGGGCTGGTCGAATACGTCCAAGGGAATCCTACACTACATCAATCACTTCTCGACCAAGGCAAACTACTACCTATCGTATGGCGGAGCCGATGGTGCGCGGGCCCAAGTGCGTCCGGCATCAAGTAGCGAGCCCGTCGTGCGTCCAACGTCAACAACAGGTCGTGTCTTCCAAGAAGAAGAACTCGTACATCCATATAACAATGGCTCTGGCCGCAGATGGTATGGACGTTCAATTGAAAACAAGGGTTCTGTCACGGTTACGACAATGCTCCCTGGCTTTGTGCAAACGGGCGATGTGTTCTACCGATACGTAGTCGGACATCGCGGGAATTCAGCTGGGTACTTCACAATTTCTGAGAATGCAACAGCAGTTGGACAAAAGGCGATCGACGCTGTACCCAACTACATGGATGCCTTTACCGTATCTGGCGATGGAACGGTGCCCGCAGCGCGTCTTGGCGCAGATGGCCGCAGTGTGTTGAAGTTCTCCTACAACAGTTCAGATAACGGTTCCACCGGGATCATCGATTGGTTTGAAATTCATTACCCACGAAGTCTCAATGCCCACGATGGTTCGTATGAGTTTTGGTCATTGCCAACTGATGGCGTCCAAGAGTACTCGATTAATGGTTTTTCGGGCGAGGTTCTTGGCGTTGATGCTACCGATCGGTCTCGGCCGGTTTGGATCGAGAACACCGCGGTAACCGGTGGCATGTTCGTTGTTCGGGAGCTGCAGGCCAAGTCATCACCGCGCCGCTACATGTTATCGTCGGTTCTCCGAAGCACAGATATCAGCAGGGTGTCCTTCCCGAATTTGCGTCTAAACCCGCGAGGTGCTGATGTGATCATCATCACTCACCCGGCTCTGCGAGAGTCGGCTGAGGCATTCGCAGCCTATCGAAGTGGTAAGGGGCGATTGTCAACCAGTGTGGTAACAACAGATGAGATCTTCGCTGAATTCTCCTACGGTATGCTCGACCCAACAGCTATTCGGGACTTCCTGGCAATGGCATACACCTCATGGCAGCCGCGCCTGCGTTATGCAGTGCTCTGGGGAGATGGTCACTTTGACTACAAGAATATCTCGAGCTCTGCGCCGAATTACGTTATACCGTATGAGAGTTTTGATCCTGATGATAAAGAATATGGTCTGACAACCTACACCACAGATGACTTTTACGCCCGTATCATTCGCAATGACTCACAGGTAGATCTGGCAATAGGCCGAGTACCGATTTCGTCGAATGCTCAGGGACGCACATACATTGAGAAGTTACGCCGGTATGAGGATGAATCATCAGCCGATGACTGGCGTACGCGAATCACCCTCATTGCTGATGACAGTCAGGCCGCCGAGAAGATAGATGGCGTGCTGCATTTGAACCAGAGTGAAGATCTGGCCAACAGGTACGTCCCCCGAGAGTTTCAGGCAAAGAAGATTTACCTCGTTGAATATCCTACAGAGAGCGTCGCACGTGGTCGACGCAAGCCCGGCGTAACGCAGGAGATGCTCTCGACGATCAATACGACCGGATCGGTACTCCTGAATTGGATTGGTCACGGAAATCCTCGGGTATGGGCACACGAAGAGATCTTCCGCCGGGAGACGACGCCGAATGACATGCTGAACGCCAATAAAGCGTTTTTCTTGACAGCGGCTACATGTGATTTTGCCCGCTATGATATGACCGAGACGCAATCGGGCGCCGAAGAACTGCTTTTGAAGTCTGAAGGTGGTGCAATCGGCGTCTTTTCTGCTGCTCGCGTGGTGTATTCCTCAGCCAATGCAGCTCTAAACGAAGAGTTCTACACGCACCTGTTTGAGCGTGAAGAAGATGGTCAGTTCCCGTCAATCGGCACTGCCATGTTCCGCGCTAAACAACGATTCAACAGTAACAACGACGAGAAGTTTCACCTCCTCGGCGATCCAACGCTTCAGCTGCTCGTGCCAAACAATCGTATTCGTTTTACATCGATTAACGGATCAGATATCCTCACCGACTCATCGCGTGTGACTGTTCCTGCTCTTGGTACGGTTGTGGTAGAGGGCGACATAATCGGTGCAGGAGACTCAACCGTCATCGCCGACTTCAATGGCAACGTCACGGTCTCGTTGCTCGATGCCCGTCGGACGATTACCATCCAGGACAATGACATCAACAAGACTATGGCAACATTTACGAAGCCTGGTCCAGCGCTCTATCGCGGGTCATTTGTGGTTGAGAACGGTAAGTTCAAAGCAACTTTTGTTGTCCCCAAGGACATCTCGTTCTCCGCATCCCCAGCTGGTCTCTATGGCTATGCGGCAAGTTCGTCGAAGAAGTATGCGATGGGTGTAACAGACCGCATTATTGTTGATGGCGTAACCAGTATTGGTGACCCCGAAACGGATGGTCCGGCGCTGCAGGTCTTCATGGATTCGCGCAAATTCCTGCCTGGTGGCTTGGTGCGCATGAATCCTGTATTGATCGTAGATCTGGAGGACGCCACTGGCATCAATACCACGGGTATCGGAATTGGTCATGACATCACGGCAACCTTCGATGATGATGTAGAACCAGTGATCCTCACACCAACGTTCACTACATCGCTAACGAACAGCAAGGCTGGCACTGCACAAAAGCAGATCTTCGGTCTTGGTCCAGGCCTGCACACTGTTAAGGTTCGTGCATGGGATGTGCTCAACAACGTCTCGGAGACAACAACAACATTCCGCATCGAAGAGCAGCAAGAGGGGATTCGTGCAGAGGGATTATTCAACTTCCCGAACCCGTTCTCTTCGCGCACAACGATTCGCTATACACACGCAAGTCAACGCCCCTTCACAGCAACATTGATGATCTTTGACCTCACGGGCAGAATGCTTGTCGAGCGTCAGATGCAGGTCTCTGATATGCAGACGGCCGATGTGGTCTGGGATGGGAACGATGATCGAGGGGAAATGGCAATGTCTGGCATCTATCAAGTTGTCGTGCGTCTGCAAGGCCACACGGGTGCTACGTCATACGTCAATGGTAAACTTACCCTCATTCGCTAACTTTGCCCGTTAACGCTTTACAGGAGATGACATGATTATCCGCACATGCGGGATGTTGGTTGCAATGTTCGTTGTCGCAACGACCGTGGCTGTTGCCCAACCTGGTGGGGCTGCTGTGCCGTTTCTGCTGATCACACCTGATGCACGCGCAAGTGCGATGGGTGATGTTGGTACGGCAACAACTGATGATATCAACTCAGTCTTCTGGAATCCAGGGGGCTTGGCATTCAACCAAGCTGACAATCAAGTTGCGTTGAGCTATTCGAAGTGGTTGCCGCAATTCAATGCCGATCTCTTCTATTCCTATGGCACATACGGTCAGTACGTCGAAGACTTAGGTGGTACTGTTGCAGCTACATTCATCTTCATGAACCTTGGTGAGTTCACCAAGACCAACGAAGCCGGACAAGCTCTGGGCAAGTTCCGTTCCAACGAGTTCTGTCTTGGCGTGTCATATGGCACAGACATTTCAGATGAGGTTGGCCTTGGCGTGCAGGTTAAGTACATCCAGTCCAATCTGGCACCTGCCAGTGTTGGTGCTTCTGGGGCAGGTATCGGTATCTCGGGTGCATTCGACCTGGGCGTTATGTGGCGTCCACGCGATGAGACACTTAAGGGGCTTAGCGTTGGTGCGAACCTGCAGAACGTGGGTCCAAAGATGACCTATGACAAGGAATCTGACCCGCTACCAACGAATCTGCGTCTCGGTGTTGCCTACAACGCCTACGAGGATGAGTTCCTGAGATGGACTGTCACAGCCGAAGCAATGAAGTTGCTCGTTCGCCGCGATGGAAAGAATTCAGACCCAATTCCGATCTCATTGATCACGGCATGGGGCAAGGGAGGCATTGAAACAGGTCTGGGAACAGAGCTGTTGATCGATCGTGTCTTTGCAACGCGCCTAGGCTTCTTCACAGAGCCGTCAGCAGCTGGTGGACGCCAGTACTTCACAGCTGGTGCAGGCGTCAAGTATGACATTTTCCGTGCAGACTTCAGCTACTACATCACGGTAGAGCGCAATCACCCTCTTGGCAACACGCTCCGTTTCTCCCTCATCGTAGATTGGGGTGCAGAAGGCATGGGCGACAGTGCTGATGGTTAAATCATCGTAAGCAAACATTCTCGATGGAGTTGAACGGCGAACCTACTCGGTTCGCCGTTTACGTTTTAGCCACCAAATCACCGCAGCAGCCACAACAATAATTCCTGTGATTATCCAGCCGTATGTCGCGATGTAGCCGTCGATGTCGCGCCAGCGCGATCCTAAGTGCGTACCCACTGTGAGAAGCATGTAGTTCCATGCAAACGAGCTAAGCGTGGCATAAATCATTGTGCGTGGAAATGGCATCTTGACAATCCCTGCGGTAAACGAGATAACCGCTCGGGTGCCGGCAAGGAATCGATTTGAAGCAATAATTAGTCCATGGTACTTATCAAACCAGCGTTCCACCTTGACGATCAGGGGTGGTGTGATAAATGGCACCCATGGTGATTGGGCAATAGCTTCTCCGTACTTGCGTCCAAGGCCGTATGCTGACGCAAAACCTGCAAACGAACCCGCTGTTGATGCGAGTAGAGCAGGCCACATCCCGAGCACATCCATGCCGACCAGGGTTCCCATAAAGACCAATAGGACGTCTCCCGGCCAAGGGGGTACGAGGTTCTCAATGTATACAACGACGAACGTTGCGACCAGCAAGCCCCATACAGGCCATCCTGTGACGATACTAACGACAAACTCGAGCATGTGTCCTCGGAATCAATTCCACCAACCTACAACAACGTGACGTAATTTTGTGGACTATCATGTTTAGAGGAAACAAATGAAACAGTTCAGCAACGAGACCTTTCAGGACTTCTCAAGACCGTCAGTAGCGGCTAAGCAGCGCGCAGCCATCGATGCTGTACGCAAATCCTTCGGCAAAGAGTATCCCAATATCATCAACGGCAAGCGCGTTGTGACGAAAGACAAGACAACAAGTCACAATCCAGCTAACCCGTCGGAAGTTGTTGGAATCTTTCAGAAGTCCGGCAAGGATGATGCAGAAAAGGCGATGAATGCCGCGTTGAAGGCTTTTGAGTCATGGAAGAAGGTCCCTGCTAAGCAACGTGCTAGCGTTCTGTTCAAGGCAGCTGCGATCATCCGCAAGCGGCGCAACGAGATCAATGCATGGATGATCTCTGAGGTTGGTAAGAACTATCTCGAAGCTGATGCAGACACATGTGAAGCGATCGACTTCCTCGAGTTTTATGGACGTGAAATGCTGCGCCTCTCTGGTCCGCAGCCAATCGTTCCGCAGCCAGGAGAGAAGAACGAACTTCTCTATATCCCTCTTGGGGTTGGCGTGGTTATCCCACCGTGGAATTTCCCGTTCGCCATTCTCGTCGGTATGTCATCGGCTGCGATTGTGGCAGGCAACACGGTGGTTCTGAAACCATCAAGTGACTCGCCGATGATGGGTTGGTTGTTTGTTGAGATCATGAAAGAAGCTGGACTTCCACCAGGTGTGTTAAACTATCTCGTTGCCTCTGGTGCTGAAGCAGGTGATTACCTGGTCGGACATCCAAAGACACGTTTTGTGTCATTTACAGGTTCAATGCAGGTAGGTCTGCACGTCAATGAGCTTGCTGCAAAGACGCAGCCAGGTCAGATCTGGATCAAGCGCGTGGTTGCAGAGATGGGCGGTAAGGATGCCATCATCGTTGACAGTGAGACAGATGTTGATACAGCCGTTGCCGGTGTTGTCGCTGCAGCCTTCGGTTTCCAAGGTCAGAAGTGTTCAGCGTGCTCACGTGCTATCGTTGACGCCAAGGTCTACGATGAGTTTGTTGCCAAGCTCAAGATTGAGGTCGATAAGCTGACAATTGGTCTGCCGATGGACGATGGTAAGGTTGGACCGGTGGTATCACCACGTGCTGAAAAGACCATCCTGAGTTACATCGAGATCGGCAAGAAGGAAGGCAAGCTTATCTGCGGCGGCAAGAAGGTTGCTGGCATGCCTGGTTACTTTATCGAGCCAACGGTGATCGTAAATGTCAAGCCAACGTCACGCATCATGCAGGAAGAGATCTTCGGACCAGTTCTTGCAGTCTGCAAAGCAAAGGACTTTGACGATGCATTGAAGATTGCCAACAACACGATTTATGGTCTTACAGGGGCAGTCTACACGCGTAATGCCAAGAAGCTTGCTCGCGCTCGCGAAGAGTTCCATTGCGGCAACCTGTATCTTAACCGTAAGTGCACGGGCGCCATGGTTGGTGGTCATCCTTTTGGTGGCTTTAACATGAGCGGCACAGACTCAAAGGCTGGTGGACACGACTACTTGCTGTTGTTCCTCCAGGCTAAGTCTGTTGCAACGAAAGTCAAGGGGCAATGATCATCATAGCCCTGCTGCTCATGTGCTGTAGTATCGCCTCAGCACAAGAGTACTCTGAATTTCACGGCACCTGGATTCACTCTGACGTGGTCCAGGTGCTCAATGAAACACGCTCTATCGAACGGGCACTTGCTGCTCGCCCCCTGAGTGAGCCGATCTATGTTGTGATCGACTCAACAAAGGACAATGGTGATGTGGTGGTGTCCTACAATTTGGGCTCAACGCAGTCGCTGCTTTGCAGGAAGTCATCGTTTAAGCATGCCGGGATCAAATGGGGCGTTGGTGATGCGACGGGTCCGCGCTGGATTCTGACGCGTGATGAGAGGGATGGGGCATACATCGCACTAACGCCAGTTGATAGCTTGGAGCAGGAACCGATCGTCTTTGGGAAGTTGCCTTCGAAGAACCTCGATCCGATGTTCATCATTCGACGTATGGTGAATGCCTCGATGCTCAGCGGACGCTGGACGATCGATGGTGGTAAGACGGTTGAGTTCACAACCAACCAGATTATGGTCATCGACAATAAGCCCAATCCCTACACCTTGGACTTCTCGGAAGATGGATCGGTTGTTACGTTGATTACCACCTCCGGGCGTCCCCTAATGTGGAAGGTGCGACGAGACGGACCAAACCTCGTCTTCAGTTCTCAGCAAAAGGGCAAAGGCAAACTCTTGCCAGGTCAAACTACACGACTGCGATATGTCGGGAAATGATTGGAGCAGTGCTAAGTGCTTATAATCAATAGCACTTGCGTTGTGTTCAATGTTTTTTCTATATTTGCGGCCCATTCACAACGACATTTCATCACGGAGACGTCAGACGTATGCATCCTAAAGTTAAAGCCATTGAAACCATGGCATCGGCAGAAGCCTTCGAACAGCGTAAGGCTAAGGCTGGAGAGGCTTCACCAGTTATTCCTTCATTCCGTCCAGGCGACACAGTGAAGATCGCTGTCCGCGTTGTTGAAGGTGAGAAGGAACGTATTCAGAATTTCCAGGGCGTTGTTATTGCACGTCGCGGTAGCGGCATGAATGAGACGTTCCGCGTACGTAAGATTTCCAACGGTGTTGGTGTTGAGCGTATCTTCCCAATCCATTCGCCAATCATTCAATCGATGCAGGTAGTCAAAGAAGGTACTGTGCGTCGTGCGAAGTTGTACTACCTGCGCGGTATGAGCGAAAAGAAGATCCGTCAGAAGCTGTCATAAGCAACATTCTCTCGGCAAATCACGTTATACATGGCTCCGGACGTTCGGGGCCATGTCTGTTTTAGAGAAGGTAGAAGCAATGAATGTTGGATTGATAACTATCGGTGATGAGGTCCTGATTGGACAGATCATCAACAAGAACGTGGCATGGATCGCTGAGCGCGTTACATCCATCGGCGGACACATCGTTGAGCACTGCACGGTAGCCGATGATGCCAAACAACTTGTTGATACCCTCAACAGACTTCGTACGTCGTGTGATGTGCTGCTCTTGACAGGGGGCTTGGGGCCAACGCATGATGACATCACCAAGCCCGTGCTCACGGAGTACTTTCATGACACACTTGAGGTCTCTGAAGAATGGATGCAACACCTGCATGCATGGATGAAGCAGCGTGGACGCACGGTAACCGAGCGCAATGCAGGCCAGGCGCTGAAACCAACTACAGCAGCGTTGCTTTCAAATCCTATCGGCACAGCTCCTGGATTGATGTTTGACCGAGACGGCATCGTGGTAGTTGCTATGCCTGGCGTGCCGAGCGAGATGCAGGGAATTATGCAAAATCACGTTCTGCCTCTGCTCCAGGAGCGCATTGATGCGGCGGCGATCTCTACGACGGAGTATTTGACGCTCCTAACCACGGGCATTGCAGAAAGTAACCTCGCTGATGTTATTGGAGATCCTACTCAGTTTCTCGGCAGTTCAACACTTGCTTTCTTGCCGAACTATCTCGGTGTGCGTATGCGAATCGGGGCAACCGGTTCGAGTTCTGCTGAGCGCCGCGAGGAGCTCTTCCGAGTCCGCGATGTCCTGATGCAAAGGGCTGGCAAATACGTCTTTGGTCAGGGCGACACGACGTTGGCTGAAGTCCTTGGCGGAATGCTCAAAGAACGCGGTGAAACACTCTCGGCGGCTGAGTCATGTACTGGTGGACTTCTTGGATCGATGCTTACCGATGTGAACGGTTCAAGTGCTTGGTTCCTAGGTGGTTTTATTCCCTATGCCAATGCAGCAAAAGTTCGCGATCTCGGTGTGCAGGAATCCACACTGGAGCAGTTCGGAGCCGTGAGCGAGCAAGTAGCTAGGGAGCTCAGCGAAGGGGCACGTCGCATCACCGGCTCAACGTATGCGATCAGTATCACAGGCGTGGCCGGGCCTGGCGGAGGCTCTGCGGAAAAGCCTGTTGGAACGGTTTGGATCTCCGTGGCCGGGCCCTCAAGGACGGTTGCATTTCTTCATCAGTTTGGTACAGACAGGCGTATCAACCGTGAGCGAAGCGCAGGCGCTGCGCTCGGATTGTTGTGGAGAATGATCAAGTGAGAATTCTCGGGATCGAGACTTCATGTGACGACACCTCAGCGGCCGTTGTCGTTGATGGAGTCGTTTGTAGTAACATCGTCTCGTCGCAAGCCATTCATAACACCTACGGTGGGATCGTTCCAGAGCTTGCCTCCCGTGAACACATCAAGGGTATTGGTCCGATCGTACAAGCTGCGCTAAGCGAGGCCAAGACCACGATCAACGACATCGATGCGATTGCTGTGACGTATGGTCCAGGTCTTGCAGGATCGCTCCTCGTCGGAACGCATTTTGCCAAGGGGCTGGCATTGATGCACGGGAAGCCCCTTTACCCTGTGCATCACATCGAAGCACATCTCTACTCTGGCTATCTCGAAGAGCCTGATTTGATGTTTCCTAGTATCAGCCTTGTGGTCAGTGGTGGGCACACCAGCATCTTTCATATCATCGATGCCACAACCTACCGCGTACTCGGCTCGACATGTGATGATGCAGCAGGAGAAGCATTCGACAAGGTTTCGAAAATGATGGGGCTTGGCTATCCTGGTGGACCCGAGATCGATAAACGTGCGAAGCTTGGTGATGCATCCGCATTCGATTTCCCCCGGGGTCTCATGCACGATGGGACGTATGGGTTTTC
>CAZAGH010000009.1:32940-51738 GCA_964484755.1 uncultured Melioribacter sp.
ACCACTGGGCTAGGCGATACGTCAGGGAGTATGTGTGGTGATAGATCAGGGCACAACGTCAATGATCACAGACCGGTTGTACATACGACCCTCTGGAACGTCATTGCTAAATGCGGGCTCGTCCTCACCAAAGGCACTCGAGGAAACACGAACACCTGATATTCCGCGAGCATCGAGTTGCTCCTTGACAATGCCCATTACCTGATCAGCACGTTTCATGGCAAGCTCGAGATTGCCTTTGCCAACAGCGTCAGTATGACCGTAAATGTAGACTTTTGAGTTGCTCTTGATCTGCGGAATCACGTTGCTAACAAGAAAGTTGCGTGATCGTTGAACAGGGTCATCTTCGTTGTATTCGAAGATTAGGCGATGGCTTGATGAGAGTCCCTCGCGATCCGTACGAACAAGTGTGATCGGTTCGGATTCTATTCGCATGCTACCGTTACGAAGCTTTGCATTCACGGTGAGTGTAAACTTCTGCGCACGTACATCTGAGCTCACCAGTCCTGTCGGGTCAAGGTAGGCACTGCTGCCACGGAATGGTCCATACGATCTGCTCGCCCCGTTACCTGAGATGGTCGCGCTCCACTGCTCAACGTCGCGCATCGAGGCCATATCAACGTAGACCTCGTGGTCGATCTCTGCAGTGCGGATCGTCGATACAGGAACACGTGCACCCAGTTGATCCGGTTTCATGTTGCGGAACTGCACGCGACGATTCTCATCAGCTATCAGCGCCTGCTCTGCGGCGGGTGTACGGGCAGATCCTGAGCGTGGCTCTGGATCTCCTGTTGCTATCGTAATCTGGTTAGGACTAACGCCCCATGTGTCTACGAGGTAGTTCTTGACACTCTCGGCATATGCCTGTGCGTTGCGTCCTCCCGGATCTGATGCATAGAGCTCAACGCTTGAGCCAGGAATCGAAGAAAGCCGATAGCCCATGACGTTCAGGATGTTGTAGTAGATGTCTCGCTGGATAACTGGACGAACGTCAGTATTAGCAAGATCGTCGGCAGTAAGTCCGGATGTTGTCGCGAACAAACGCGTTTGTGATCGTGTGATCTTGTTGTATCTCTTCGGGATATCTGTTGAGCCCTTATCAAAGAAGACATATGGACGAAGTGGAAACTCTGCACGTTCGACGCGCTTCGAGTAGACGCCATCGAGTGGGTCGACAACTGAGAAGAGCTTTGTTGGTGTGGGCTCTGGTGTTCGCACAGGCTCGGGTGTTGATGGTAGGGCGGAAGTCTCAAAGATCTCGCCCAGGCCGAACGTGAGCGAAACACCAGCGCGAACTGAAACTGTGCTGAGCGCATCATCAAAGGCGTTCTGATTGGTAAAGTCAACCCCGCGCTGACTTACCATGTAGGACGTCTCAACAAATGGTGTGAGGATCCATTGGTTACGACTCCCGGGATCAGAGAGAAACACATCATACCCAACACCGGCAAATCCAGAGCCGGTGATCTTGTGCTTAATGGAATCTGTCTGTGCTACCTCGAGGTTGCTCTGTGCAACACCGCCCTCTGGATTGTAATCAAATTTATTGGTGATAGCTAATCCCACGCCAACACCGGCAGTGATGTGAAACTTCGAGCCGATGTAGTAGGTGAAGTAGGGCTCAAGTGTCAAGTAATCGGTATGAAATTTGTACTCATCGTTATAGTACTGTCCAGTAGTTGTCGCAAGGATCGTTCCAGGCTTCGGGAACGACTTATCGTCATTTGCCGTCAGGCTGCGGTTGTCATACGAGATCCGAGTGCCAAAGTGAAAGTTGTCTGTGATTGCGGTCTGGAAGTTGACGCCACCGTAGAGGCCAGCACCCTGGCCGTCATTGTAGACCAATTCAGAAAATTGCGGCCCATTGCGATTGGGGTCTTTGGCCCAGTTGCCAAAGCCCACGCCTGCAATGTTGTAGTTGCCGCCGAGATGGAGTCCCCATCGGGTGGACACCGTTGGCGATACCTGTGCAGCAGCACCGGCGCTACAGAGAAGGAGAACAGCGATACGAACGACGAGACGTGTACAAGCATGCATGGTGGTGACTCCAGCTTGGTGAAACAACGTTTGCATGACGCATTGGGACATCATGCACGTTGCAATGCTAGAGATCAAAACGTTGCGCTCAAGAGTGTCATGATCAATGCCGTAGCCACCCGTTGTGATTTGTAGACATGGCTCAAAACGAAGAAGCCCCTTACATCATGGGGCATGTAAGGGGCTTGAGACTGCGTTCGTTGTAATGCTCGTACGAGTTTACGTCGTCCTCAACGATGGATAGAGCGGGAACTGTCTGCAGAAGGTCTGCACGTCGTTCTTGACCTGCTTGTAGACATCTTCATTGCCGAAGTTGCTGATCACGCGATCGATGAACCGTGCGATCTGTCGCATGTCGTCTTCCATCATGCCGCGGCTTGTCATAGCGGCTGCACCAAGACGGATGCCACTGGTAACCAATGGTGGCTGCGTGTCGTATGGCACTGCATTCTTATTGCATGTGATGCCGCTTGCATCGAGCGAGTTTTCAGCCTGCTTACCAGTAACGTTCTTGTTACGCAGATCGATAAGCATCAAGTGATTCTCTGTGCCACCAGATACGATGTTGTAGTCCATCTTCATGAGCTCATCGGCCATCGCAGAGGCGTTACGCACGACTTGCTTTGTGTATTCATCAAACTCGTCGGTGAGGCATTCACCAAAGGCAACAGCCTTTGCAGCGATCACATGCATCAGTGGACCGCCTTGAATACCAGGCATGACCATTGAATCGATCAGCTCGCCCATGAGCTTCTTACGTCCGCTCTTTGGAGCTACCTTGCCAAATGGATTTTCGTAGTTCTTACCCATGACAATCAGACCACCACGCGGACCGCGCAGCGTCTTGTGTGTTGTCGATGTAACGATGTCGCAATAGGGCACAGGGCTCATAAGGCGCCCCTTAGCAATGAGGCCAGCCGGGTGTGCGATATCTGCAAGCAAAAATGCTCCGACCTTATCGGCGATCTCGCGGAACTTCGAAAAGTCAATCTCGCGCGAGTAGGCGCTAGCACCGACCGTGATCATCTTCGGCTTGTGCTCTTTAGCAAGATCCTCAACAACGTTATAATCAATGCGTCCAGTCTCCTTGTCGAGACCGTAGCCAATGAAGTTGTAGAACATGCCTGAAAAATTCACCGGAGATCCATGCGTCAGGTGACCACCGTGCGAGAGGTCCATTCCGAGTACGGTATCGCCAGGCTTGAGATACGTGAAGTACACCGCCATGTTAGCGCCCGACCCAGAGTGAGGTTGGACGTTAGCGTACTCTGCGCCAAAGAGCTGTTTGAGACGCTCGATGGCAATGTTCTCTGCCACGTCAACCCATTCGCAGCCACCGTAGTAGCGCTTGCCGGGATAGCCTTCCGCGTACTTATTGGTCAGGATGCCCCCTTGGGCTTCCATCACACTTAGCGACGTAAAGTTCTCACTTGCGATCAGCTCGATTTTATCGCGCTGGCGGTCAAACTCGCCTTGAACAGCGTGAAACAGTTCTGGATCAGTTGACTGAAGGTGCTGGTACATAGTATGCGTTGATTTACCTGGTGGTGATGATGCGAGTTACGGTTATCGAACAACGGACATTGGGATGGCAATGCTTGCCCCTTCTCGCTGGAGAAGTAGGGTATACATTCCGGCTGGCAAGTATGATACGTTGAGCGGAAGTACTGGTCCATCGAAACGAATGTGATCACCCATTGGATAGACGCGCCCCGTCATATCGACGGCTGTGATCGTTGCGTGGGTTCCAATCCAAGAGCCTGGAACAGAGAGTGCTCCCATGTCGCTGGCAGGATTTGGGGCAACTGCGAATCCCTGCGAGAGAGCCTCGTCGGCGATGCTAGTTACATCCGATGAATCAAAGCAGAATGTCTCACCCGTTGTTACGTTGTGGATGCAGGTAAGACCTGGGTCTGGTCCGTTGCCATTTGTATCGATCTCCACGCTGTCAACAAAGCTGCTCCACGTTAATAGCCAGAACACATTGCCATCTCCAATGTTTAGTCCACCAGCGCCCCCTTCTGAGACGGAGAGAATTGCCAGTGAAGCATTGCTGTCTGGGTACGCAGTGCGGAATCGAGCGAACTTGGCATCCTTACCTAGAGCTGTGATCAGTGAGGCCCCTTGCGTGAAGTCTGCAGGCAGAGCAGTCTGCGGTGCATCAGCAGCATCAAAGGCGTCTGCTGGGATTGGAATTGGTGGTGGGTTACAGCTGCCGAGCAGGCGGATAAGGGGCACAAAGGCAACAGTGTCTTTTTCAGCACTGCGGACGAGATACACCCACATCGTAGCCTTACCATCCTTGGCACTCATACCGATGTTGATCGGTGTAGCGCCGAGCGGCACATCAACGCCAACAGCTACAATACCAACAACTTTAGCATCAGTTGCACCTGTGATTGATCGCTGCGCTGCGGAATAACAATCCTTGGGGGCATAGGTCGGGAAACTGAACTGAGCAGATGCCGTCGCTGCGCCAAGAAGAGCCGCTGCGAGCACCCATAGGAACGAGAGTGGAGATTTCACGTGGACAACCTGGTTTGTGTGAACGAATTTGTCCTGCAAATCTACCACTCAGCGTAGTTTTGCAGCGAATACTTACCGTCAATTACCACAACTCAGTATGACCAAACACGAATGGTTCGACGTAGCTCGTACCGTACTCGCTTCTCGACTGATCGATCAGATAGAGGAAACAGAATTAGCACCATCGGGAAAGGTCACCTACCAGTTCTCGGCTAAAGGACATGAGCTTGCTCAGGCCATCCTTGGTCAGTGTCTGCGTCAGGGGCATGATGCTGCCACGGTCTACTACCGCTCACGTCCACTTGTGCTGGCCGCAGGAATGACCTACGAGGAAGCATTTGCGGGTCCACTAGCCCTTTCCGGAAGTCGCAACGGGGGACGCGACATCGGCGTCGTGCACCACTTGCCGAATCGTCAGGGCGTTACCGTGCTGCCTGCCTCTGGCGACGTTGGAGCACAGTACACACCATGCGTTGGCTGGGCACAAGCCATTCGGTATCACGCATCGGTTTTAGGCAACGAGTCATGGCAAGGGGCTGTTGCTGTTGCACTCGGTGGCGATGGTTCAACGGCAACCAATGGTTTTTGGGCATCCCTGAACATTGCTACCACGTTGAAGCTGCCGATGCTATTCTTCATCGAAGACAATCAGTTTGGCATCAGTGTGCCAGGTACAATGCAGACGCCTGGTGGCAACATCGCAGCCAACCTTGCATCATTCAATGCTCTACGCATTGTTGAGGTCGACGGTACGAACCCCGAAGAAGCTGAGCGGCTGATATCGAAGACCATTGATCATGTTCGTGAGAAGCAAGCGCCGGCACTCTTGCGCGTGCGTGTGCCACGAATTTGTGGTCATAGCGGTGCCGACAGCCAGTCATACAAAACGCAAGAGCAGAAAGAAGAAGAGCTCTCTCGGGACCCGGTTGAGAAGCTCAAAGCGATGTTCATCCGCAAGAAGTACACAACCGAAGAGGAATGGACTGAACTTGTATCACGCGTCGAAGAAGAAGTCCGCGCAGCTTGTCAGGCAGCGCTTGCGCAGCCACAGCCGGCCCCCGAGGATGCACTGACACTGCTGTTCGATAACGGAATACCAGCAAAGCACGGTGGCCTTGTAAGTGCCGGTGTCGAGCCCCCTTCAGCAACGGGAGAGAAGCAAGAGGAAGGTCCTCGCGTAAACCTTATCGAAGCTGTGAAGCGAACGCTTGACTACGAACTCAAGCATAATGACCGTCTACTCGTTTTTGGTGAGGATGTCGGCGTGAAAGGGGGCGTGCACGGCGCAACGGTTGATCTGCAAACCAAGCACGGACCCGAGCGTGTCTTCGACACATCGCTCAGTGAAGAAGGGATCATCGGACGTGCTGTCGGCATGGCCATGGCAGGTCTTGTTCCTGTCCCCGAGATCCAGTTCCGAAAGTATCTCGATCCTGCAACTGAGCAGATCAATGACTGCGGTACAATTCGCTGGAGAACCAATGGCGACTTCGCTGCACCAATGGTCGTGCGAATTCCTGTAGGGTTCTCAAAGCGTACAGGCGATCCATGGCACAGCGTAAGCGGCGAAGCGATCTTTGCACACACGCTCGGCTGGCGCGTTGCCATGCCGTCGAATGCCCAAGACGCCGTTGGCCTGCTGCGCACAGCCTTGCGCGGGAATGATCCAACGTTCTTCCTCGAGCACCGCGCCATCCAAGACACCGCGCCCGGACGCGGGGTGTATCCCGGGGACAATTACACTGTGCCGTTTGGTGTTGCCTCAATTGTGCGTCCAGGCACAAAGGCCACTATCGTGGCATGGGGCGAAATGGTCCACCGTGCAAAGTCTGCCGTCGATGAAACAGGCGAAGACATCGAGATCATTGACTTGCGCACGATCGTGCCGTGGGACAAGGATGCAGTTTTGGCATCTGTGCGCAAGACCAATCGCTGCATGGTGCTCCACGAGGACACAATCACGGCGGGCTTCGGTGCCGAGATCACAGCCGTCATTATGCACGAGTGTTTCGCACACCTTGACGCACCCGTTGTGCGTCTCGCCAGCGCTGATGTCCCAATCCCATACAACAAGGGAATGATGGACGCCGTTATTCCGACAATCGAAAAGGTCGCATCGGAATTGCGGGCATTGATCGCGTATTGATTGCCCCATGAAGAAGATCGTGCTGCGTCCGGTGAATCTTTCCCCGAGTGGGAAATCCTATCGCATTGATTATGCATCGGTCCTCAATGCTCAGCAGTACGAAGCTGTGATGCATAATGATGGACCCGCGCTGGTTCTTGCAGGAGCGGGCACAGGGAAGACGCGAACGCTTACCTATCGCGTTGCGCGGCTGGTCGAAGATGGTGTTGATCCAACGTCGATACTGCTGCTGACGTTTACGCGCAAGGCAGCAGCAGAAATGCTGCGTCGAGCCTCACAGCTGCTCGACGGACGCTGCGAAAAGGTTTCGGGAGGGACGTTCCACGCATTCGCATTTCGTGTGCTGAAAACGTATGGAGTGCCGAGTACCGAGCAGCGAGTGCCGAGTGCCGAGCAGGGAGTGCCGAATAGCGAGCAGCGAGCTGCATACTCGATCATTGATCAGGCCGACGCTGAAGACATTATGAATCTGGTGCGGAGCAAGTTTGATCTTGCTCAACGACGTAAGCGATTCCCGCAAAAGGGTACGCTACACGACATGTACAGTAAGTCGGTGAACATGTCGATGCCCATTGAGGATGTCATTTCTGAGCAGTATCCGCAGTTTATCGACGATACCGAAACGATTCGTCAGATGATCCATGGATACAACGATTACAAGCATCGGAATGGACTGTTCGACTACGACGATCTGCTGCTGTACCTGCTTGCGATGACCCGGCACGAAACCGTTGGCAGTGCTCTGCGTTCGCAGTTCCGTCATGTTATGGTTGATGAATACCAGGACACCAACAACCTGCAGCATCAGATCGTCCTGGGTCTGTCTGGCCGATCGGGAAACGTGATGGTGGTTGGTGATGATGCGCAGAGCATCTATTCCTTTCGTGGCGCTGATGTTCGGAATATTCATAACGTGCCAACATCCTTTGACACTTGCACCATCATTCGCCTCGAGCAGAATTACCGCAGTACGCAGCCGATTCTTGATGTCTGCAATGCTGTGCTTGAAGAAGCCCCGTATATGTTCGAGAAACGGCTTCGCGCCCATCGGGAAGGGGGCGATCCGCCAATGCTCATCACTGCCCGCAGTGAACGTCAGCAGTCGCAGTTCATCGCTCAGCATGTGCTTGAGCTCCGTGAACAGGGAATTCCTCTCTCTGAGATTGCCGTGCTTGTTCGTAGTGGTTTTCTCTCATTTGATCTTGAGATCGAACTTCAAAAGGCAAACATTCCGTTTCGAAAGTTCGGTGGACTCCGATTCGCTGAGGCTGCGCATGTGAAGGACATACTTGCCAGGCTGCGAATCACGGAAAACGTCCGCGACGTGGTCTCTTGGTTTCGCGTACTGCAGCAGCTTGAGGGAATTGGACAAAAGACAGCTCAGACGATACTTGATAACCTTCTTGAGCATCCCGATCCACTCACCGAACCTGAACGTACGTTCGGTAGCACGGGCAAGGCCGCAAACTCTCTTGCAAATTTGCTGCACGAGCTCGGTAAGGCGCGTCTCGTGCGACATCCTCTCGACCGCTTGCAGTTTATCGCAGAGAACTACAAAACAACGCTTGAGCGCATCCACGACGATGCACCGAAGCGTTGGAAAGACATCGAGACCATCATTGGTATCGGTGGACGTTACGGCTCATGTCAGGAGTTTCTTGATGACATAGCCCTTGAGCCCCCTACAGACGGACTCGATACCATCGACCCCGACGATGGAGAGACCGAGTTCATGTCGATCTCAACGATTCATTCAGCCAAGGGGCTTGAGTGGAGGGTAGTCTTTGTGCTTTCGGTTAACGAGGGAAGAATACCATCGGCCAAGAGTGCAGATTCGGAACGCTCACTTGAAGAAGAACGCCGCCTGCTCTACGTTGCCTGCACGCGGGCAAAGGACATGCTCATCTTGTCCTACCCCGATGTCATGGCCGAATGGCAGCATTCAGATGTCTTGTCACGTCCGTCACGATTCCTCGACAACGTTACTAATGAACTCTGTCCACGCTATTTTCTGGCTGAAGAGAAGGAAGAATCACAAGGACGTCTCACATGACCAAGGCTCTGTTTCTCGATCGCGACGGAGTGATCAACACGCGCCTGGTTGGTCGCTATGTGCAAACTTCTGACCAGTTCTCGCTCATCACCGACATAGTGCCGCTCCTAACCAATGCCCGCTCCAAGGGCTACATGCTTGTCCTGATTACGAATCAGCAGGGGGTTGGCAAGGGGCTAATGAGTTTGGAAGACCTCGACGTTGTCCACGAGCATATGCAGCAGTGCCTTCACCAAGCAGGTGCGCCCAGGATTGATGCGATCTATGTATGCACGGATCTGGACGGCCAGCAGAGTACGCATCGAAAACCTGCGCCTGGAATGCTTCTCGATGCGATGCGTGACCATGGCATTGACTCACAATCATCATGGTTTGTGGGCGATTCGATTACAGATGCGCAAGCTGGCCGTGCTGCAGGCGTGAAGACAGCACTCGTTGGTGATTTTCAGATAGGTGATGCGGACGTTGTTGCCTCATCGCACCCGATGCTGGTGCAAGCGCTGCTGAAGCTCCTATGAACAGACGACAAGGCCGCTACATTGCAGGTGTATCAGTGCTTGTACTGTTCCAGCTAGCCCCGTTGATGATACCATTCGTGTGGTTTACGAGCTGGTCAATTTCTGCCAAGAGTATCGTATCGGGCCTCTTAGCCTTGGGAATTCCAGAGATTGGTGTTGCGCTAGCGGTGCTGATCATCGGGCGCGCCGAAGTCAAACGCATTTGGCGAATCGTAAAGATCTATGCGAAACGGTGTTACAGGTAAGCCTCGAGCTCCGACTCGCTTTGTAGCAGTACGGGACGTCCACGCGAACCGTCTGGTGGACCAACAATACCAGCCATTTCAAGCTCATCAACGATGCGGGCTGCACGCGCATAACCAACTTTGAGCCTACGCTGGAGCGTCGACGTGCTGGCTTGTTGAAGCTGCACAAAGATTCGTGCGGCTTCTTCAAACAGCGCATCGCGGTCGTCGCTACCACCGGCGCCAGCGCCAGCACGCTTGTTGATCGATGGCAGCATGTACGGAGTTGAATAACCCTTCTGACCACCAATCCATTCGCATAACGCTTCAACTTCTTCAGTCGATATGAAGGCATTCTGCATACGGATAGGCATTGGCGTGTTACCTGGCGCAAAGAGCATGTCTCCATTGCCGATCAAATGCTCGGCACCTGTTCCGTCAAGGATTGTGCGCGAATCAATGCGCGAAGAAACCTGGTAAGCGATACGAGCAGGGAAGTTGGCTTTGATAAGCCCCGTAACAACATCAACACTTGGACGCTGCGTTGCAACGATACAGTGAATACCCACTGCGCGAGCAAGCTGCGCAAGACGACAGATTGGTTCCTCAACTTCTTTCGAAGCCGTCATCATAAGATCTGCAAGCTCATCGATGATCACGACAATGAACGGCATTGGACGGTGCATGAATCCGCCCTTGTCCTTGATCTTGCCTTCTTTGACCTTTTGATTGTAGTCCGTGATGTTACGCTGTCCAGCTGCCGCCAGGATGCTAAACCGCTGCTGCATCTCTTCTACAAGTGCCTTCAACACAACTACAGCATTCTGCGGTGATGTCACAATCGACTCATTGATATCTGGCGAGATCGCCAGGTAGTGATCCCTGAGGGAAGCATAGAGATTCATCTCCACGCGCTTCGGATCAACGATCACAAACTTGAGATCCTTCGGATGAATGCGGTAGAGCAACGAAGCGATGATCGTGTTGATACCAACGGATTTCCCCTTACCAGTAGCACCGGCAATGAGAAGGTGCGGCATCTTGGTAAGATCTGCACAGAACACCTCGCCTACAACGGTCTTACCCATGGCAAGGGGCAGGCGGATATCGGGGTCATGATACTTAGGACTCTTGATGATCGAGCTGAAGCGGACGATTGAAGGACGCTGATTCGGGATCTCGATACCAACAGTACCCTTCCCCGGGATGGGCGCGATGATACGCACGCCCTGCGCCTTAAGTGCGAGCGCTATATCGTCGGAGAGGTTCTCGATCTGCGATACCTTGATTCCCGAGGCCGGAACGAACTCATACTGCGTAACGACTGGGCCCGGAGTTACGGTCAGATTCTCAATGCGCACCTTAAACGTCTCAAGCTTCTCCTGAAGCGTTCGGGCATTGGCTTCTAGCTCGCGGTCGTCAACAGCCCCTTCATCCTTGACTTCAATGAGAAGTTTTGATGGAGGCGGCTTGTAGGCAATCTCTTCGTCATAGAGGGTCACATTCGAGAGCTTGATCTCTGGCTCGACGGGGAAGAGAGTGTCTTGGACCGTAACAGTCAGTGGACGCTGAACGGAAACGGGAGATGGCTTCCGCACGGGTGCAACAGGTTCCTCGACAACATCATCAGCGTCTTCGCTTTGTTCGAACTCTACCTCGTTTTCATCATCAATCTCAGCGTCAACTTCTTCGTCAATTTCTTCTTCCTCGTCAACCTCATCCTCATCTTCGTCTGCACGAAGCGCGATGTCCTTCTTTGGATGCAGTTGTTGCAGTCGTCGCTGTACCTCGGTCAGATCGACGCTCGCTGGCGGTACGAATGCGTCATCCTCATCGTCGGTTTCCTGATCTGGGGGCTCAATAGCCGGCGTCAGTGAAGTAGGCCTTAGGATCCGAACGGAACCGGAGAGCTGGCCCGAGAACGGGGATTCTTGCTGTGGTTCCTGAGAAGCTCGGCGCAGTTGAACGGCAGGCTCATCGTCAGCAGCCTCTCCTGGTCGAATAATCGATCGCTTCTGTGAGCCAAACAATGTTGGCCCCTTCCACCGAGATGGAGAAGGTTGCGGCTGCTCCGTTGCTTCTTCCTCTGTTTCGTCCTCGTACTCCGTCTCATCGGTCTCGCTGACGACATCATCATCCACCGGATCTTGCTGCGTCCGGCTAACGCTCCTGCGGCGGAAAAGTGCCCCTGATGATAGCTGTGCCAGTGCATCCTGCAAGGGGCGCATGGAACTTTGCGCAGAGCGCATGTCGATCTCAAAGCCAATAATGACAACAGCGGCAGTGACCAGGAACCAAACAATTGAACTACCGAACTTGCCGATCAGTTGCGTTACCACACCCCCGAGGAACTGCCCAATGAAGCCACATGCTTCCGGCGGAATGAAAGAAAGGGGCTCAATGAGCTGCAGTGTTGCAACAAAGGCCGAAAGCGAAACAACGGCGATTGTGGCAACGATTGAGTAGCGTGTGACCTTTGGAGTGAGTCGTTGGTAGAGAAAGACATCTCGTGCCCAGAACACCAGAAGAATGGGAAAGAGCAGCGACCACACACCTACAGTGCTTAGAAGCAACCAATGGGCAACTACGGCACCAAGCAATCCAATCCAATTCTGCGTCTGATCAAACTGCTGTCGTACCTCATCGTCACCGCGGATCACACCCATAAGCTCGCGCATCGTGAGCTGCGCGTTTGCAGCGTCGGCGCGGGAATAGGAGACGATCGAGACGAGCATGAGCAGACCCAGCAAAGCCATGAGAATGGCAAAGATCTTCATGCGTCGAAGGCGCTCAACTTCGTTGCCGAGGGTCATCTGTTGAGGTCGTGAGGCCTCTTGGACATCCTGCGGAGCATCTGTTGTTGTTGAGCGTCTACGTAGCGGAATATGTTCGGGGCGTTGTGCCATACACTCTATGCTGCACGGCCAATTTAATGGTATTTTGCCGCATATATGCACACCGAACCGAAAAGACCTATCATCATTGCCGGACCGTGTCTGGTTGAATCACGAGATGTAATCATGCGTGTTGCCGAAACGTTGGCAACGATTGCGCAAAAGTTGCCTATCTCCCTGATCCTCAAGGGTTCGTATCGCAAGGCAAACCGCACGAGTGCCGGGTCGTTTCAGGGCATTGGTGATGAGGCAGCACTCGAACTGCTGAACGAAGCAGGCCGTCAAATCGGTGTTCCGACGTTAACGGACATACATGCCGATCACGAGGCGGCAATTGCTGCGGCTTATGTTGATGTCCTGCAGATTCCAGCCTTCCTAAGTCGGCAGACATCTCTTCTGGAGGCTGCTGCGAAGACTGGTCGGACGGTGAACATTAAGAAGGCACAATTCATGGCCCCAGACGACATGTCAAAGGCTGCCGAAAAGGTTACCGCGGCAGGGGGCAAGCATGTCTGGCTTACCGAACGAGGAACTTCGTTTGGATACCATGATCTGGTGGTAGACTTCCGATCATTGGTGATCATGCGTCAATCGGGCTTCCCTGTGATCTTTGATGCTACACACAGCGTGCAGCAACCTTCTATTGGTGCTCAATCGGGTGGCAAGCGTGAGTTCATTCCGGCTCTTGCGCGAGCAGCCGCCGCGGTGGGTGTTGATGGAATCTTCTTCGAGACGCATCCCGATCCATCGCAGGCCAAAAGTGATGCGGCAACGCAGCTGCCGCTTGATCAGGCAGGAGTGTTTCTTCAATCGATACTCGACTATTGGCACGGATGAGATCTTCATTGGCCGCGGTTCTACTCGCACTGACGCTGATTGGATGCACAGATCGATCTGGGATTCAACGCAGTGCTGACGATCCGTTCCTGACGTCTCCGGCCCACATGGCTTACAATGTCAAGGTTCAGCTCACCGACAGTGCAGCGACAAAGGCAATCCTACAGGCTCGGCTGGCGACAATAGACGAACGTTCCCAGACCACAACGATGAAGGGTAGCGTGGTGGTGGACTTCTACGATCGTGGCGGATCGAACGTCGAGGCCCGTTTGACAGCAGACTCCGTTGTTGTCAACGATCGAACAAAGGACATGACCGCGTATGGAAACGTCCGCGTCGAGTCGCAGGTTCGCAGAATCACGCTTACAACGTCTTCGCTCACATGGGTGCATTCCACAGCACGTGTGCGAACGGAAGATCCTGTTCACATCGAGACAGGCAGTGAAACAATCGACGGTGTAGGACTTGAATCCAATCAAGATCTCTCGTCATACAGACTTTTTCAAGTACGTGGAGTCCGTCGAAACCCATGAAGATGACCGTAGTTGGGAATTGGAAGATGAATCTCGCGCAAAACTCAGCACGAGAGTTAGTAAGATCACTTGCGCAAGTTGGTGCGAAGAGCGATAACGCAGTTGATGTGATCGTCTGCCCGCCCTACACGCTCCTTGGCACTATAGCAGACCTGCAGATCGAGGGAATTGCCATTGGTGCTCAAAACTGTCATCATGCAGCCAAAGGCGCATTCACTGGCGAGATCAGCGCAGAGATGCTGGTAGAGATTGGGTGCCGCTACGTGATTCTAGGCCATAGTGAGCGTCGGCGTGATCAACACGAGGACAACGATCTAATCGGTCGCAAGGCGCACCATGCATTGCAGAGCGGACTTCGGCCAATTGTTTGTATCGGTGAGTCGCTGGAGCAGCGACAGAATGGCCAGACCTTTTCCGTCGTGAAAGAACAGCTCGACAAGATCATCAACTCAGCAACAGCCGAATGTATAGCTTCATGCGTTATCGCATACGAACCCATATGGGCCATTGGAACGGGGCTTGCAGCAAGTGCAGAGCAGGCAGAAGAAGTTCACGTCTGTATTCGTGAGCATCTCACCTCCTGCGGTATCGCGGAAGCGCTGCCACTCTTGTATGGCGGCAGCGTAACAGCCGGCAATGCTGCTTCGTTGTTCGCATGTTACAATATCGATGGTGCTTTGGTTGGTGGGGCATCTCTAACCGCTGATGATTTTGCTGCCATCATCCAAGCTGCACGTGAGGGTTCTCGGTGAAGTTCACGTACGCCAATATTGTGACGCTGAGTCGGTTCTTCATGGCGCCGATCTTTTTAATCTTCATGCTTGCTGGTTCTGGCAGTGGCACTGTTACGGCACTCGTGATCTTTATCATCGCCGCGCTATCTGATTGGCTTGATGGATACCTGGCTCGCAAGTACGGCGAGGTTACCGATCACGGCGTCTTTCTTGATCCGCTTGCAGACAAGGTCCTGACAACCTCGGCATTCGTTGCCTTGTATATGCTGAACCTCATGGAAATGTGGATGCTCGTTATCATTGTTCTGCGTGACTTTGGCACAACAGCAATGAGGTCAATAGCAGACGATAAGGGAATGACCATGCAGACGAGTTACATCGCTAAGGTGAAGACCTTTCTGCAAATGGTCGTGATCATCGTTGCTATTCTCTGCGTTGCACTTCACCAGACCATTCCGTTCACAGATGCCGGGTATTACGCCCAATTTTTCATGACATACGGGGGAGTCTGGGGCGGACTCCTGGTGGTTACGGTGCTTTCCGTTTACAGCTTGGTACAATACATCATCGTCAACAGGAGACTATTTAGTCGTGGCAGCTCATAAGATCGCACCTCCGAAACTCTCATCCGTGAAGGACTACGTGGCAACATTTGGTGGCGTTGGCTTGCTGCCGATCATGCCTGGCTCTTATTGCAGCGCGCTTGTTGCTCTGCCAGCAGCATATGGGTCTCTGTATGCAATGTGGCCCACTGCCACGATGCAGATCTATTACGGAATTGCATTCCTTGTGTTCACAATACTTGGCACATGGTCAGTCAAGCATGTACAGAAGAATTGGGGCCACGACCCAAGCGTTGTTGTAATCGATGAAGCAGCGGGTATGTCTCTGACACTGATGTTTCCGATGGCCTACAATGGTCTTGCACTCTGGGCAACGGCAGTTTTGCTGTTTCGGATCTTCGACGTACTCAAGCCATGGCCAATGAACATCATCAACGACAGAACAGAGGCTTGGGCAGTGATGGGCGATGACATTGTAGCCGGCCTCGTGGCGGGGTTTGCAACACAGCTCGTTGGTGCAGCACTTCTGGCTCTTGGGATCGCCTTGGCAGTGTAACGATGCCGTAATACTCCTTAGGAAGGCCCGTTTTATAGGCATTCTAGGGCTTGATTGCCCTGCAAGCCCCATAAAATAGGTCGATGTGGAGAAGTCATACTTGAAACGCCCCGTAAACAGAGCATATTTTGCAATTACAACTGGTTTTATCCAATCGTTTACATGGGGGTTCCTATGAACAAGGCAGAGCTCGTAGAAGCTATTGCTAACGCCGCTGGCCTCAGCAAGTCTCAAGCAGACACAGCGCTGAACGCAACAATCGGCGCCATCAAGGCCGAGTTGGGCAAGGGTGGCAGTGTTTCTCTTATTGGTTTCGGTTCGTTCAGCGTTGGCAAGCGCGGTGCTCGCACAGGTCGCAACCCAGCAACGGGCGCAACAATCAAGATCGCAGCTCGCAAGGTTGCCAAGTTCTCAGCCGGTGCTGATCTCAAGGCAGTTGTGAACGGTGAGAAGAAGTCTGCAGCCAAGAAGGCAGCTCCTAAGAAGGCGGCTCCAAAGAAGGCAGCAGCGAAGAAGAAGAAGTAATTCGAGAAATTCAGAGCCCGCCAATTGGCGGGCTTTTTTTTGCCCTATTTTTGCAATCGATGTCGATGCGCCACCTTTTGTCGAGCCAGCAACTTTCAGTCGAGGCTATCCACCAGATCCTCGATACGGCATCGACGTTCCTAGCGCCCCATGGACTTATACGATCTAACCCCGCAACGTTGCGTGATCGTCGTTTTGTTCTCGCCTTCTTTGAACCATCAACCCGCACGCGTCTGTCTTTTGAAACAGCTGTTGAGCGACTTGGTGCCTCGTCGGTCGTGTTCAATCAAGCAGGCAGCAGCGTAGAAAAAGGTGAGACGCTTCAAGAGACCATCCACACGATCGAGGCGATGGGATTCGACGGCATCATTATCCGACACGGCAGTAACGGCACGCATGCAGCAGTGGCATCGTATACCACGATGTCGGTGATTAACGCAGGGGAGGGGTCGATTGCACACCCTACGCAAGCACTGCTTGATGCATCAACAGTCCGTGAACGTTTCGGCAATTTTCAGGATGTCCGCATCGCCATTGTTGGCGACTTGCAGCATTCACGTGTGGCACGCTCAACAGCAGACGTTTTTCAACGGCTTGGTGCGCAAATAGCATACAGCGCGCCCGAGACGCTGCGTCCAACGGATGAACATCTCTCCTCTCTACAGCGATTTGAAACCATAGACGAGGCTCTTGGCTGGGCGAACATTATCTATCTGCTGCGTATTCAACGCGAGCGGATTACCGATGACATTGTGCCGAGCATTGAAGCCTACCGTGCAGGATATGCGATGACGACACAACGGGCGCAGGCGCATCCCGGTGTTGTGATCATGCATCCTGGACCAGTGAACATTGGTGTCGAGCTTGATGAGTCTCTTCTTTCCTCACCACAGTCCTTAATACATCGACAGGTAACGCATGGTGTAGCAACGCGTATGGCAGTGCTACAAACGATCTTTTCGGAAACACGATAACACAATCTGCAAGACAACGATGCCAAAACGTACAGACATCAAGACCATTCTCGTCATCGGATCCGGCCCGATCGTTATCGGCCAAGCATGCGAGTTCGACTACTCCGGAACGCAAGCATGTAAGGTGCTCCGTGAAGAGGGGTATCGAGTTGTTCTCATCAACTCGAACCCTGCAACGATCATGACTGATCCGAACATTGCTGATGCGACGTACGTTGAGCCGATCACCCCGTATTACATCGAAGAAGTCATCAAGAAGGAAAAGCTCGACGCGATCCTGCCAACGATGGGCGGACAGGTTGCGCTCAACGCAGCAGTTGCATTGCATGAGGCCGGCATCCTTGAGAAGTACGGCATCGAATTGATTGGATCCCAAATCGAGTCGATCCACAAAGCAGAAGACCGTGAGTTGTTCCTCAATGCCATGAAGAAGATCGGCATGGAGATGCCGCGTGGCGGCTTTGTGCATGCCTTTGAAGAAGGTATGGCGATGATTGACGACGTAGGATTTCCAGCAATCATTCGTCCATCGTTTACAATGGGCGGCACCGGTGGTGGCATTGCCTACAACATGGAAGAGTATCGGGAACTCCTCCGCAATGGACTTGTTGCAAGCCCCATTTCGCGAGTTCTTGTTGAAGAAAGCATCATCGGCTGGAAGGAATTCGAGCTTGAAGTGATGCGTGACACCAAAGACAATGTCGTGATCATCTGCTCGATTGAAAACGTTGATCCCATGGGCGTACACACGGGTGACTCTATCACCGTGGCACCCGCGCAGACGCTCACAGACCGAGAGTATCAGCGCATGCGCGATGCATCGCTGAAAATCATTCGCGAGATCGGAGTCGAAACAGGGGGCTCCAATATTCAGTTCGCCGTGAACCCTGCAGACGGACGCATGGTCGTTATCGAAATGAACCCACGCGTATCTCGCAGTTCTGCACTGGCGTCAAAGGCTACTGGCTTTCCAATTGCGAAGATCGCTGCCAAGCTGGCCGTCGGTTACACGCTTGATGAGATCATCAACGACATCACAAAGAAGACGCCAGCCTGTTTTGAACCGTCGATTGACTACGTTGTTGTTAAGGTTCCTCGTTGGGACTTCGAGAAGTTTCACGAGGCAGACAATACGCTCGGTATTCAAATGAAGTCTGTGGGCGAGGCAATGGCATTTGGCAGAACCTTCAAAGAGGCTTTGCAAAAGTGCCTTCGCTCACTTGAACAAAAGCGTCATGGCTTTGGGTTTGACCTCCAGCGCTATCTCGAGGATGTCCCGCAGGATGGGCAAACACTTGCCCCCTTGCATGTGAGACTCGGACAGCGTACGTCACGCTCCATGGATGATCTCTGCGATGCCCTCCGCTACGGCATGACCGTTGAAGAGATCCACGCGATTTCGAAGTACGATCCATGGTTCATTACCCAGTGCAAGCAGATCGTTGATGAAGCAACGCAGCTTTTAGTTGATGTTCGAGCAGGAATGGAATCCCTATCCCATATCTCGCGTGTGCGCATGCACAAGCTCAAGCGCTATGGGTTTAGCGACATGCAGATCGCTCTATTGATGGGCGTCTCAGAAGACGACGTTCGTAAGCGTCGCAAGGACCTCGGTGTACTTCCTGTGTTTAAAACAGTTGATACGTGTGCTGCAGAGTTTGAATCGGAAACGCCATAT
>CAZAGH010000010.1:0-1346 GCA_964484755.1 uncultured Melioribacter sp.
CCACGAGCGACCCTTTTCCCGTTGCATAGTCAACGATGTCCTGCGCGCCCGGATCAATGCCTGGGCCGCCCCATGAGCAGTTGATGATATGTGCGCCAAGATCGGCGGCGTAAGCAATTGCATCGTAGCCACGTAGAAGTCCGCGAACTCCCGGGTTGTCTGATCCAACCTTGATCGGTATGATGCGGCAATTGTAACCGCTGCTTGCTACACCTCTTGCGTTGTTTGTTGCTGCGCCTGAGCAGCCCCCAACGATCGTACCATGTCCGTTCTGGTCGTTAACCGTAACACCGCTAACGATACGTGGGTCATTGTCTGGTTTGAGAGCTCCCGACTGCGCCTCAGCTGAGGAAACATTGCCAACAAAGTCCCATCCACGCAAATCATCGACGTATCCATTACCATCATCATCCTTGTTATTCGAGGGGATCTCTTTCGGATTCGTCCAGATCTTCGACGTCAGATCCTCGTGTTGCCAGTCTGTTCCGGAGTCAATGATTGCAATGATGACCGTCGATGCACCCTTATTGATGTCCCATGCCTTTTCGAGGCCCATCTGCGCAAGCCAAGGCTGCTGACTGTATCGCGTATCGTTTGGCGCATGGAACAGCTGATGAATGCGGATCGGCACGGCATACTCAACATCGGGATTGTCCATGAGTTTAGCGCAGGCATCGAAGGCATCAAGTGGCTCACTGTAGGAAACACGGTACACCCGATCAAGCCCGATGGTTGTGCTTAGTGAGCGATCTTGAATCTTGTCGTACGCAGAATGGATCTGCTCAACATTGAGGCGCTCAAGATCCCTGTTGAGGGGGCTTTCAGCCATCTTGCCTTGGCCTCGCATGATGCCATGTGCCGACCGTGTCTTGACCAAGACCATGCCTTGGACATAGGTCCCGAGTTCAGGACGGTCAATCTTGATCGTCGAAGCTGGGCGCACACGTCCTGAAGGCAATACGACTGCCTCGCGACGGACGAGATAAGCATCCTGGCCCGGCATCAGCCCGGCAACCGCTGCGAGTGTTTGAAGAACAATAAGTAATACTGCGGCTGAAATACGCATTTCAACGGTCCAAATAGTTGGAGGAATACGTGCAGAAGACGTTTTCAAGGCCTGCATGTTACAGAATTTGCCGTAGGCATGAAAAAAAAGCAGATTTTTGTTGCGTCAGCTGTAACCAAACCATCTTCGGCGGTTTCTTCCCTTCAGATTCGATGATGCACGTTCGCTATCCTTAAACCATGCGGGTGCCCGAAACGTCAACATCGCACAACACACAACACGGCAATTTCTCAATAACCTTTTTGAAAGGTACAGTTATGAAGAACAACATGTTCAAGGC
>CAZAGH010000010.1:1446-51094 GCA_964484755.1 uncultured Melioribacter sp.
CTATGACGAATTTCCTTTCAGGTTTCGGCCGTGTTGTGCTGTCCATTCTAACGGAAGTAGGACAGATCATCCAGCTCCTCGGTAACATCATTCGCTATTTCCCGCGGGTCTTTAAGGATAGGGGGCTTGTCCTCGAGCAGATGAAGATCGTAGGATCGGATTCGTTGCCCCTTGTTATTCTCGTAGGCTCATTTACCGGCGCGATCGCGGCTCTTCAAGCCACGAATCTTTTCGCGAAGTTCAATCTCATCGGTATTGCACGCCCCTTCATTGGAGGCTCCATTGCTACTGTGGTCTTTACCGAGCTTACACCGGTGCTCACCGCATTAGTCATTGCTGGACGTGTCGGAGGGGCTATTGCTGCCCAGATAGGCACCATGAAGGTCTCGGAACAGATCGATGCGTTGGATATGATGGCCATTGATAAGGCTCGATATCTTGGTATGCCTCGGGTGATGGCCGCTATCACGATGATGCCCGTTCTTGCGATTTTCTCGAATGTTGTGGCGCTTGTGGGTGCTTATGCGTTAACAAGTATCAAGTTCGACTTTAGCGTGCCGACGTTTTTCCTGTCGATTCAGCAGTTCTTCAGCATAGAAGAGATCATGCGAGGCGTGATCAAGTCCTTCGTTTTCGGCGGTTTTACGGCCATTATTGGTTGTCATGTTGGCTTCCAAACAGATGGGGGCGCCGAAGGTGTCGGTAAGTCAACCGTCCGCGCGTTTACGATATCGGCAGCGAGCATTCTTGTTATCGACGCATTATTCGGCGTTGTCTTCTAAAGTGCGCCATAATGGCGCAAACCCTGCATTAATGACAGTCTGGTAAGTGCTAGCTTGCCATATTTTCACTTGTTGTGGGGCCACCTACCCTATAATTTCGCATCCCGGTAAACATTGTTAGCACTCGCAAACGAAGAGTGCTAACAAATCGTCAATGCCGACCTGACAACGTTTATCATTTGTTTCACAACACATATATCATTGGAGGAATCCATGAGTTTGACCCCATTGCACGATCGCGTGCTCGTCAAGCCAGCAGAGGCTGAAGAAGTAACAAAGGGTGGAATCATCATCCCAGATACGGCAAAGGAAAAGCCGATGCAGGGCACGATTGTTGCCGTTGGAGCTGGAAAGCAGCTTGAGAGCGGCTCAGTAACACCGATGCAAGTAAAGGTTGGCGATAAGGTATTGTACGGCAAGTATGCTGGAACAGAGATCAGCATCGATGGTGATGACTATCTCATCATGCGCGAAGCCGACATCTTCGGTATCGTGAGTTAACCATCAGCCCCCTTACAAACAACGTCAACAATAACACGAAGGAATATTCATCATGGCAAGCAAGATCATAACATTTGATGTTGATGCACGCGCCGCCCTTAAGCGTGGCGTTGATCAACTCGCAGATGCGGTCAAGGTAACACTCGGTCCAAAGGGACGTAACGTTGTTATCGATAAGAAATTCGGTGCTCCGTTGATCACAAAAGACGGTGTAACGGTAGCAAAGGAAGTAGAACTCGAAGATCCAATCGAGAATCTTGGTGCATCGATGGTTCGCGAAGTTGCTTCGAAGACCAACGACATTGCCGGCGACGGAACGACAACAGCAACGGTTCTTGCGCAAGCAATCGTAGCCGAAGGTCTGAAGAACGTTACAGCTGGTGCAAACCCAATGGATCTCAAGCGTGGAATCGACATGGCTGTGACAGCCATCCACGAAGGTCTTCGCGAGCTCTCACGTCCAGTCCCTGGCAAGAAGGAAATCGCTCAGGTTGGTACAATTTCGGCCAACAACGATTCAACGATCGGCAACCTTATCGCAGATGCGATGGATAAGGTTGGCAAGGACGGTGTGATTACTGTTGAAGAAGCAAAGGGTACAGAAACATCGGTTGACGTTGTCGAAGGTATGCAGTTCGACCGTGGTTATCTGTCGCCATACTTCGTTACAGATGCCGATACCATGGAATGTGTTCTCGAGAACCCATACATCCTGATCCACGACAAGAAGGTTGGCGCAATCAAGGATCTGCTCCCAGTCCTCGAGAAGACAGCACAAGCCGGTCGCGCGCTGTTGATCATTGCGGAAGACATCGAAGGCGAAGCACTCGCCACATTGGTTGTTAACCGTCTGCGCGGAACGCTCAAGATCGCAGCTGTCAAGGCCCCTGGTTTCGGCGATCGTCGCAAGGCGATGCTCGAAGATATTGCCATCCTCACAGGTGGTATGGTCGTATCAGAAGAAAAGGGCTACAAGCTCGAGAGCACAACCCTTCAGCACCTCGGAACAGCAAAGCGCATCGCGATCGATAAGGATAACACAACGATCGTCGAAGGTGCAGGCAGCTCTGATGATATCAAGAAGCGTATCAACGAGATCAAGGCTCAGATCGATAAGACAACAAGTGACTACGATCGTGAGAAGCTCCAAGAGCGTCTTGCAAAGCTCTCTGGTGGTGTTGCCGTTCTCAAGATCGGTGCGGCAACAGAAGTAGAAATGAAGGAGAAGAAGGCCCGTGTTGAAGATGCTCTCCACGCAACACGCGCTGCCGTTGAAGAAGGTATCGTACCTGGTGGCGGTGTAGCATATCTGCGCACACTCCACAAGCTCGAAGGTCTCGCAACAGAGAACCTCGATCAGGTTACAGGTATCAACATCATTCGTCGTGCTGTTGAAGCGCCTGTCCGTCAGATCCTCGATAACGCAGGTCTGGAAGGCTCGGTTATCGTTGCGAAGATCAAGGAGAGCACAGGAACCTTCGGCTACAATGCCTACTCCGAGAAGTTTGAAGACTTGCTCGAGGCTGGTGTTATCGATCCAACGAAGGTATCGCGTGTTGCCCTTGAGAACGCGGCATCTGTTGCTTCACTGCTTATCACAACAGAAGCAACGATCGTTGAAAAGCCAGAGAAGAAGGAAGCAGCCGCCCACCCACACGGTGGCGGTATGGACATGTACTAAGAACGCGAAAAATTTCTGCACTCTCAGAGGGCCTTGTGGTTGTTGCCGCAGGGCCCTCGCTCTTTTCTGTTGCAAGCCAAGCCTCACGTGGTAAATTCGTTCCATGAGCGCTTCTTCATGGTATTCCTCGGTTGCTAAGACCACTGCGCGAATCACTGGACGGCCCGTGGTTTTTGTAAGTGCCGTACTCCTGATCGTGGCATGGGTGGTAACCGGACCAATGTTCGGGTTCAGCGATACGTGGCAGCTAGTGATCAATACGGCAACCACTATCCTGACGTTTCTCATGGTGTTTCTGATCCAGAACACCCAAAATCGGGATACGGAGGCACTCCACTTGAAACTCGATGAGCTCATACGGGCTACAAAGGGGGCTCACAATGCACTTCTCGACCTTGAGGAGATGGAAGAAGCCCAGCTTGATGAGTTCCGTCAGCGATATGAGGCACTGGCCAAACAGGCGCGTTTAAACATCGAATTGGGCAATTCAGATACTGATGCGCCAGATGTGTAACTGCTTATTCGTCGACACTTTATAATTTTAGCCCACTGCACAATAACAGTCACACAGTTCACGCCTTACCCACCACTACCCGATGACGTACTTCGACGCCCACTCGCACCGTCGTTCTACCGACCCTTCTACAACAACACTTGTCTGCGTTCGAATTACTGCTTCAACAGAGGTATTCGAAACCGATGGAATCTGCACGGTTGGACTGCACCCTTGGGACGTAACAGAGGATTGGCGCGATGTTGTTGACATCGTAGAGGATCTGGCGCAGGAAGAACTTGTTGTCGGGATCGGCGAAGTAGGTATCGATCGTGCCTGTGATGCCCCCTGGCAACATCAGGTTGATGCATTCGAGTACATCGCAGACTTGGCAGAGCGCGTATCGAAACCACTTGTGATTCACTGCGTCAAGGCACACGATGAACTCCTACGCATTCACCGATTTGTGAATCCTGTGCAGCCATGGGTGCTGCATGGATTCGTCAAAGGGGCAGATCTTGCTAAGCAATGTCTTGATGCCGGCATGTACCTCTCATTTGGTCCGGCCGTGTTCAAGGAGTCGGCATCACTCATCGAGGCGCTACGACTTTGTCCAGCCGACAGATTACTCATTGAAACCGACGACGAACACGTCTCTATCTCGGACGTCTACACAACAGTTGCTAAACTGCGTGGAGTGACAACAGAAGAACTATGCGCGATCCAGCAGCAGAATTTCGAAACCGTCTTCAAGCGATGACCGATGCGGGATGGACTTCCCGCACGCGTCTTCTGCTTGGCGATGAGGCTGTCGATCGTTTCGTACAAAAGCACGTACTTGTCGTAGGGCTTGGAGGCGTTGGATCATTTGCCGCAGAGTTCATAGCCCGCGGTGGTATCGGTCGCATGACGATCGTTGACGCTGATGTTGTCGACCCATCCAATCGTAACCGCCAGTTGCCTGCGCTCCGAAGCACCGAGGGTAGATTCAAGACCGAGGTCATGCGCGAGCGCCTGCGCGACATCAATCAAGACCTTCAGCTTACTGTCGTGCGTGAGTTCGTAACTCCGCAAACAGTCGAACGCCTGCTCGCAGGTTCCTATGATTACGTGGTTGATGCAATTGATTCACTTGCACCCAAGGTGGCACTGCTGCATGCAGCACACCGAATGGGATTCCGTATCGTAAGCTCGATGGGGGCAGGGGGCAAGATGGATCCAACAATGATCCGTGTTGCTGATATCGCACAGTCCCAGAAATGTCCACTTGCTCGATTTGTTCGTAAGCGCCTTCATCGTGTCGGTATCTACGAGGGCATCACCGCCGTGTATTCGCTCGAGGAAACTGAACATGGATCACTGATGTTCACCGACGGTACGAATAACAAGAAGTCTGCATTTGGCACAGTGCCATATATCCCGGCAGCCTTCGGTGGAGCATGCGCCAGCGTGGTGCTGCGGGATCTAGCTGGAAAGTTTACGTGAAACACGTTCACATTGTCGGTTTTGGTATCGCCGGCGCACTCTTCGCGCACGAACTACTTCGACGTGGTCTACGAGTTACCATTACAGATACCTTCGAACCTGAGAGCTCATCGCGTGTTGCCGCTGGCATGATCACGCCGATCACGGGAAAACGACTAAAGCCCACATGGCGGGGTCCGGAGCTAACATCGATCGCTGAGCGCGTCTATCGTGAGATAGGCGAACAAGCAGGAAGGTCTCTCTGGCGTGACTGGACGCTACGCCGCGTATTCCGCGAGCCGCAGATGCAGACATGGTTTACTGAGCGACATCAGCGTGGTGAGTTTAATCACCTTACTGTTCATGAGATTGCTCCGGGCGAACACAACGGCACGAACTTTCCCTTCGGCGGGTTTGCGCATGGCGGTGTTGCAACAGTAGATCTTGCCTCGGTGATCGAAACCGTTCGCGTCCACGTCGAGAGTTTGCCCAATATCCCCGAGCAGGCTGATGCAACAGTCTGGTGTACAGGACATCATGCCCTACACCATGAGCTGTGGTCGTGGTTGCCCATCGAACCCTCAAAGGGCGAGATACTGGATGTGCAGATTCCGGGTCTGCACATTGACTACATTCTCACGAATGGCACATGGATTTTGCCCGTTCCAGAGGCGGATGGTTCATGTGGAACTACCTACCGTATTGGCGCAACGCATGATTGGGACGATCACGACCCAAGTCCGACAGAGGCAGGACGTGAATACCTCTTGCAACAAGCAATGATGATGGTCTCTCACGAAATCATTGTTACGCGTCATCGTGCTGCCATACGTCCAAGTACGCAGTTCAAACGCCCACTTGTTGGCAGGCATCCACAACATACAGGCCACTACGTGTTCACAGGACTCGGCACGAAAGGTGCTCTGCAAGGTCCGTGGGCAGCTCAGCAGCTCGTAAGATTCTTGCTGGAAGGGACGCCCCTTGACAGTGATATTGACTGCGCACGTTGGTGGACAAAGGGGTAATCATGAGGAATGCGATCACCTTTGTTCACGCCATCTTGCGCGATACTGTCAAAGCCGGCGATGTTGTCATTGATGCAACAGTCGGTAATGGACACGACACTCAACTCCTTGCCGAGCTCGTGCAGCACAATGGTCTTGTGTACGGATTCGATGTCCAGCAGGAAGCAATCGATGCAGGACGATCACTGCTAGGGGGCTCATCGGAGCGGCTACGCCTAACGTGCGCAGGCCACGAGACGATCGCAACGGCGATCGACCCAGCACACCGTGGACGTGTCAAAGCAGTTACCTTCAACCTGGGGTATCTCCCAGGTGGAGATAAGACCATCACAACCAACGCCGAGACCACACTGCCAGCCATCGAGCAGGCTATCGGTATGCTCTCTCCAGATGGAATCATCACAATCGTCTGCTATCAACATCCAGAGGGGTTGCGCGAGATCAATGCGGTGCGAAACCTGCTGCAACAGATGCCGCAGCCTCAATTCAGTTGCCTTGAGACCAACTTTGTCAACCAGCGTGGGAATCCTGCGGTTGTGTTCATTGTTTACATGCGACATCAACAAACGGATCTACCATGAAGACATTTCTTGTATCACTTCTGGCCATGTTCACTATGAGCACATCATTTCATGACTTTTCGATCAAGACCATCGACGGAGCCGAACAATCACTGTCAGATTATAAGGGCAAGGTCGTTCTCGTCGTGAACGTTGCCTCGTTCTGCGGTTACACAAAGCAATACGAGCCACTCGAAAAGCTCTATGATCAGTACAAAGACAAGGGGCTTGTAGTCCTCGGTTTTCCTGCTAATGATTTCGGTGCTCAAGAGCCCGGTACGAATGAGGAAATCAAGCAGTTCTGCTCCGCCAAGTTCGGTGTGTCGTTCCCGATGGCGGCCAAGGTATCCGTCAAAGGAAGTGCCAAGGCGCCCGTATATGAATTCCTAACATCGGGTGGCGGCAATGCTGCACTTGCTGGTGAGATCGGTTGGAATTTTGAGAAGTTCCTTATCGGCAAGGATGGAAAGATCATCACACGATACAAGAGTGGTGTGGACCCTCTTGCAGCGAATGTGAAAGCCGACATCGAAAAGGCGCTTGCCCAGTAAGACGATTCAGTAAGTTCGCAGCGTATGCTATCCCTGAATGCGCTGCTCGATATCCCATGCCGCTTAGTTCTTGCGTCGCAGTCACCGCGACGCAGTGCGCTGATGCGGCATGTTGGTTTTTCATTTGACACCATCGTTCCGAATGTCGACGAAGAGGCTGTTCCAACGGACATGCCTCCTTCGTCCTACGTAGAGCATCTTGCACTGCTCAAGGCGCAGGCGGCAGCGGCTTTGACCGCAGGCGAGGCCATAATCATCGGGTCTGATACCACAGTTGTACTTGATGGCGTTGTACTCAATAAGCCTGTTGACTCAGAAGATGCCAAGCGAATGCTTGGCATGCTTAGCGGTAACACGCATACGGTGTATACAGGTCTGGCCTTGTTGTATAGCTCCGGCACTCGCATACATCAGCGTGTCTCCTCGCGTGCAACCCATGTTACATTCCGTGAGCTATCCGAGGAAGAGATCAGTGCATATGTGGCCTCTGGATCGCCCCTTGACAAAGCGGGAGCCTATGGCATCCAGGATGATTTTGGAGCGGTCTTTGTGCATCGAGTTGATGGGTGCTACTACACTATCGTTGGCCTGCCGCTTGAACTTCTCTACACGGAACTTCGACATCTCGTTCGGGAGCTGATATGAATCTTGGTCTGTGGTCGCTTGTGGCGACCTGCTTTGTACTGGGTGGAATACCAACGGCATGGATCGCACGCCGATTGCAACCTGGCGGTAAAGACCTGCGTAAGGAGGGCTCCGGCAACATAGGTGCCCGCAATCTGTGGGATGTTGGCAACAGCAAAGCTGCGGCAGTGCTGGTAGGTGTTCTCGACGCTCTCAAGGGTGTTGTTGCCGTGATACTTGCTCGTCAGATTCATGGCGACTGGTTTGAGGCTACTGCGTGGGCTGGTGTGGCTGTGGTCTTCGGACACAACTACAGCGTCTTTCTTGGAATGAAGGGAGGTAGGGGGCTGGCCACTGCTGTTGGCGTGTTTGCTCTGGTTAACCCACTGGTGATCATTGCTTGGGGCATGACCTACCTTACAGGGTACTACGTGATCAGGCGTAACATTCACATTGCGTGTATGACGGCCATCATCGGATCAACGGGGTTGATCTGGAGCATACCAAACACCTCGCTGAAGAATACGATGATGATACCCTGCTGGGATGTAACGGAGTTCCGCATCATGGTCGCAGGTGTTGCACTGGCACACTTTCTGCGTCACATTGAGCCTGTGAGAGCTGCGATTCAGGAATCGGAAGACGAAGACGAGACAACCAGCGCGTGAAGTGACGCACACACCACAAGCGCTTGATCAAGCGGCGTGGTAATGAGCACGCAGCGAGGATGGAGCAGAGACGTAGTTGTGCATGACGCAAATTGCTCGAGGCAAGCATTGATGCTTGCCACAACACCACCTTCATTGACCTGTGCGCCGCATAGAGCAATGCACGCTGTTGACTCTTGGGTAAACGCCTGACCAACAGCCGCGACGTCTATGGCAAGACGAACCGAATCGTCGCTCTCATGAACCACGATCGTATGTCCGTTGCGTGTGCGAACCAAAAGCGCAATGTTCTGGTTAATCAACTCAATGGATGTTAGCGCAAGCATCCCCACATCATCAGTGTGGATGCGCCTGCACGGACGAATCAGCGACACGGCGGTAATCGGCCGATCAGGCTGTTCTTCTGCTTGGATGACGGTTCCCGGTGCATGAGGATCGAACGTGTTGAGTACGCGCACAGGTATGCCAGCTGCAATGGCAGGCTCTACCGTCTCAGGATGCAGCACCTTTGCACCATAGAGCGCTAGTGTTCGGATGTCGTCGAAGGAGATGCTCTCCAGAGGCTTCGCTGTGTGAACGATGCGCGGATCACATGTATAGACGCCGCTTACATCGGTCCATATCTGTATCTCTGATGCACCCAGGCAGCGTCCAATGATCGCTGCCGAATAATCTGATCCGCCCCTTCCCAACGTGGTCGGGATTCCTTGGATGGTTGCCCCAATAAAGCCTTGCGTCACGATGACTGAGCCCCGCTGCGCGAGTGGTCTGATCGCGGTGTTGGTGGCAGCGATTGTTGTGTCGATATCGACAGAAGCTGACTGAAACTCGTTATCAGTGACGATAAGTCTGCGTGCGTCAACCCATGATGCGTTGACGCCAATCTTGGTCAGATACAATGCAAACAGTGCTGTGCTTAGGAGCTCACCGTAGCCAGCGATGGCGTCAAAGGACTGTGGCGTACACTCGCCAAGTATTGCCGCCGCCTCAAGATGCTCTCTGCATTCACCAAGGAATACCTCTGCTGTCACAGACGAAACGCCCAGTTCACGTGCGATCTCAAGATGCCGCTGCTCGAGTTCTTCAAACTCCTGATCAATGTTGCGTCCACTGGCGGCATGACGCGCAAGTTCTAGAAGCTGCGATGTAGTGCCTGCCGTTGCCGACAAAACGGCAACAACTCCGTCTTGTCGCTGCGCGTGTTCTGCCACAATCGCGGCTACTTGACGCAGCGCTGCTGCATGCTGCACTGACGTGCCGCCGAACTTCATCACGATCATGACACGCTATCCCACATCAAAGAATGATGACAAGTGCTCGGCTTTGGGCACGTGTACCACAATCCTGTCCTCGACAAGCGAGGCCACAGCCTTCTTCGCGCGCTGCAGATCCACGCCACGGAGGTAGGCAAAATGCCAGATATCCATGGGGCCTGCAGAGATCTCCACCGTCAGGGCCTGTTCAACCGTCATGGTTCCGCCGGAGAGAAACCGGTCGCGCACGGCAGAGACAAAATCTGTCGACTCCTTTTCCAGCAGCATGTCTGGCATGAAGAAGTAGTTGTCTGCTGACTGTAAGTCACAGATCAGGAATACCCCTTTATTCTTGGCACCGACGAAATCAGCGAGGAAACTGAGAGAGATCAGGTAGGGGGCATCTGGCTCGCCCTCCCAAAGGTCTTTCCAGACGTCAGGATCGGCCGTGCGTAGCCACTCTTGAAAAGCTACCTCATGTTCGGGTAGACGCATGAGTGCTCGTGTACCGAACTCTGCAGCGATTTCACGAGCATCCGGCTCGCTCATCAAGGCAAGTTGATCTGCATCAAACCAAAGATGACCGTGTTGTTCTAACGCCGTTCGGCAATGCGTTGCAAGTGCGTCGTTCATGCCTGTTGACGGCCCTTCTGGCGCTGCATCACCCACATGCCCAGAGCGCCAAGGCCGAGCAGCGCAGCAGCGATGTTTGACGCAAGACTGATCGTTCTGCCCGTCTCGAACGCAGGACTCTGGTAACGGAACTCAACGGTGTGTGTGCCCGCTGGCACGACGACACCGCGCAGAAGGAAGTTCGTCTTGACCATTGGAACCTCGGCACCGTCGACATATGCGTGCCATTCATCGTAGAAGATCTCACTCACAACCAGTAGCTGCTGAGTGGATGTCGTTGCCTTGATCGTGAGCTTCTGATTGCCACGATCGACAACAGTTGCCGTGGATGTCGAGTCGGAGCCGCACGACTGCATACCAGCAAATTGAGATTCGACGTACGCAGTGCGACGTGGGTTGAATCCACCATCGCGCAGTTTCTCGAGCAATGTGAGCTTGTCTGACTGAACACCGATCGAATCAACGAACCACGCACGTGGAAGCACATCGTCGTTCTGGTATACAAGTAGTGGTGTCTCCGCAGAGCGAAACACTGGTTCTACACCTTGGTAGAGAGGCCTGTCGGAGACGATGTACTTCACATTAAGCAGATTCCACAGGAATGGGTTGTATACCCCAGAGTTGCCGGGTGCTGGACGCTGTCCCGGGCCAGGAGCGGCCACGTCAAGCATGTCTTGATATACCCGGAGTTTAGCTGATGAGTATCCTGAAACACTCTCAATAAAGTGATATGCCCACCAGTTGGCAGGGAATGCATTCGAAAGGTCGCACACGCGGTAGGGGGCTCGCTCTGATTGCAGGAACGACACGACGTCGTTCTTTGCGAAGACGTTTGCTTCTGGCGACCCTTCCTTTGGTTCGTACGGTCGCTTATCAACACGCCAGAGGTCAACGAACGTGAGTGCGAGAAAGAGCATGACCGCTACGTTAGGCTTGAGAAGTCCACGTGATGTCGCAAAAACAAGTCCACCTGTAGCAAGCAAATAGAACACTGCTGCCATCGCATCGGCATGCATCTCGTTGTAGACGATATCAAGGAACTGTTCCGATACTGCTTGGCCGTTCTGCTTGGGAGCAACAGCATCGTTGACCTGCGATTTGTAATCCTGCTCGTCGGTGGCAACAAGGAAGATGGCCGCACATACCACTGCGATGCCACCTAGCACAATGAGCCCCTTCTTTCGTGCTGATGCACTGGTCTCAGATGCCCAGCTGGCAATTGCCGCAAGGCCATAGCCGGCGGCAACGGGAAGCGCGAACTGTAACAAGCAAAGCGCCATGGAAGGGGCTCGAAACTTGTTGAAAGCCGGTACCGTGTTGTAAAAAATGTCGTAGAGAACAGGGAAGTTCTTGCCAAATGACAAGAGTAGAGAGAATGCGCCGAGCACGGTGAGAAAGATCACGAATGGATCCTTGCGGTAGTGCCACACCCCGATCAGACCTAGTACAAGGACGGCAACACCCATGTAGTTTGCTGCATCGGTAAAGGGCATCTGACCCCAGTAAAGATTGCCGCGCTGTGGGGGTGCTGAACGGCTCGTCTTGATTGTTGTATTCCCAAAACCGTAATAGCTCGGGACGAGGAACGTGAACATCTCACCCGGCGAAAATGACCAGTTTGTTGCATACTCGTAGTCGTTGCCACCAGTCTGGTCTTGAGGATTCTTCTGCGACTGCACCAAGGGGGCTGATCCGCGGGTTGACTCTGGGGTATACTCGCGTGTTGCAAGGAACATGTCGGCATGTGATCCGAGTGCGATAACGGCTGCAACGGCAAGTCCACCGCCTGCCTTGAGTACATCTACCCAGCCTTCTTTGGTCAGGATGCGCGTGATGAGCTCAACGACCATGTAGAGGGCAGTCCCGCAACCAATATAGAACATCATCTGAGGGTGTGTTGCCGAAACCAAAACGATCAGCGGCAACGTGAGCAGGAACAGGTTCGCAATGCTAAACTTCTCACGTAAACGCTCGAGTGCAAGCAAGATCCATGGCAGTGTGGCCATCGACACCGGTTTTGTAGAGTGTCCGATCATGATCCACACGATGACGAATGTGCTGAAGATTGCCGCCACGGCTGAAAACACGCCGATAAGCTTGCTAAGCCCCTTGACACGTGTAAGTGTGTAGACGCCCCAACCGTAGATCACATACCATATCGCAAGACGGGCTGTGTCGTTGTTGAACAGGTCGCCCATCGCGCGAGGGAACGAGAAAATGAACTGACCCACAAAGTCCCATGTTCGTTCGCCGGCAGCCAGGAAGGATGCCAAGGAAGGCATGCCGCCGAAGATGTAGGGAACCCATAGGGGGAATTCACCTGAATCCTTGGCCTGCTCCAGGTACGGCACAAACGAGTAGAAGGCAACGTTGTCACCACCACTCATAAAGTTCTTTCCGCCAAAGAGTGCATCGGCAAAGAATGCGATCACCGAGATAAGAATCGATGCATAGGCCAGAACGTCGCCATACTTCGTAAACACCGATGCAGATTGCTTTGTAGCCATTGGCTGAATCCTCTTCGTTAGCATGAGATTGGTTGACAAAAGTACGTATGTTGATGGTATGGAAAACCTGCAGCTTCGAACTACGCCGCTCTCGATTGATGATGCGTTGCACCTCCTTCGGCGGGCCACCTATCATCCAACCTATGAGCGTGCTGTCTCCATGGTTGGTCTCACACCAGCAGAGGCTACTGCACGCCTGATGGCAGAACCTGTTGTGCCTCAACTGGATCTCCCTTGGGCCCAATCACCGCCGAACCTGCAAGACTTTGCAGCAAACGCCCGGCTCTGGCCGGAATTGCAGCAATGGTGGATGTCGCGCGTGCTTTCGGTGCCACATGTCCACGAGAAGCTGATTTCGATGTGGCACAACATCTTCACGTCCGATTATCTCACGGTCTACATCGGACAGTGGCTCCTGAATCAGCACAAGCTCATTCGCAGCAATGCCACGAGTTATGCTACACTTGCGGAGAAGATCGTGGGCGACCCGGCAATGCTGCGATATCTCAACGGTGAGCTCAGCGTTAAGGGTCGGCCCAACGAGAATTTTGCGCGCGAGTGGTTCGAGTTATTCACCCTTGGGGTTGGCAACTACTCGGAGACAGATGTTCTTGAAGCAGCGCGGGCATTTACCGGCTGGCGCATCAATGGCGTTCAAGGAGTCTATTCCCGTCAGCTTGCCGACACGGGAACAAAGACGATCCTCGGAAAAACAGGCAACTGGGACTGGAAGGATGTCGTGCGGATTACCCTGGAATCCGACGCATGCTGTCGATACGTTGCCCGACGCATCATCAAGCAGTTCGTTGAGTTTTATCCGACAGACGAGGCTGTGAATAATGTACAGAAGGTTGTTCGTGATGCGAACTACGACATGAATGTGATCCTGCAAACGCTTCTATCATCAGAGTACTTCTACTCGTCAACAGTTCGTGGTGCGCTCATCAAGAGTCCGGCAGAGTTGGTAGTCGGTCTTGCGTCTGTCGTAGGTGCACGCCGCATACAACCTGCCTACGCCGTTGCCTCCATGACGAAGCTTACTCAGGAGCCTTTCTATCCGCCCACCGTCGAAGGATGGAAGGGGCATCATGCATGGATCACAAGTTCGACCTTCCCGCAGCGACAGCGATTTGCCGAAGCGTTCATTGACGGACGTCAGACAGGAAGCTCTTCGAAGCTGCTCGACGTAGATGGTAAGAGTTACGCGCCGGATGTCGTAGCAATGGCTAAGCAACTGCCAGATGCCGACGATGCTGTTAAGCTTGTAGCCAATATGGCCTCGCTGATGTTGGCAGTGCCCGTGACTCAGAAACAACTTGATGTCCTGCTCGACATCATGCTCGCTGGCGCTCAGGTCTACGAGTGGAACATTGATTCACCGTCAGCACCGCAGCGCATCAAGTTCCTGCTTCAGGCAATCGTTCGCATGCCAGAGTATCAGTTGACGTAAGGAGAATCGCAATGAAACGCCGCTCATTTCTTCGCACCGCAGGCATCGCCGGTGCAACTGTATCGACCCTTCCGACACTGATCGATTCGTTCTCTGTTCAGGCTCTAGCAGGGGGCGATCCACGTCTGCATGCTTTGCTTGAAGAGCAAGACAGGATCCTTGTCCTGATTCAGCTCTTTGGTGGTAATGATGGCCTTAACACCGTTGTGCCGATCAACAACCCTCAATACTATGAGGGACGCCCTACGATCGCCATTCCAAAGAACAAGACCCTTCGCATCAACGATGATCTCGGCTGGCATCCAGCTATGAAGGGGTTTCGAGGACTCTATGATCAGGGCCAACTGGCGATCGTGCAAGGCGTCTCATATCCAAACCCAGATCGATCACACTTTCGTGGAACAGATATCTGGCTTACCGCTACGGATGCAGATGTTCTGGGTTCGACAGGATGGGTTGGACGCTACCTTCAGACACTTGCTCCGGGCTATCCGACAGAGCTGCCAGCACATCCTCTTGCGATTCAAATTGGAACGCAGACGTCATTGGGTCTGCTTGGTTCATCGGGTACGATGGGCATCAGCTTCCGCGATCCAGAGGAATTCTATCGGCTCGTTAACGGTGGCGGTGGAGCTGCCGAAGTTCCAAGCAGCGAACAGAGCGATACTCCAGCCGGCAAAGAGATTGCCTTTATGCGCAACATTGCCAAGAGCGCAGATGTCTACGCTCAGGTTGTCAAACAGGCAAGTGATAAGGCAGGGGCATCAGTAGCAGACTTCCCATCGTCAGATTTGGCTGGTAAACTCAAAGTTGTATCACAGTTGATATCAGGCGGACTCAAGACCCGTGTCTACCTCGTGTCGTGGGCGGCTGCAAGTTTCGATACACATGCCAACCAAACACTTACCACTGACCCAACGCTTGGTATTCACGCGAATCTTCTCACTGAACTCAGCGAAGCGGTAACGGCATTTATGACGGAGATGCAGGCAAAGGGGCACCATGAGCGCGTTGCGGGTATGACATTCTCAGAGTTCGGACGTCGCGTGGCCGAGAACGGCAGTACGGGAACAGATCACGGTACTGCTGCGCCATTGTTTGTGTTTGGCTCACACGTCAAAGGTGGTGTCTATGGAGCAAATCCTGATCTGCAAGACCTTGATGTCATTGGCGACCTCAAGATGCAGTACGATTACCGCGATGTCTATGCAAGCGTCCTTCTGCAGTGGTTCGGCGTTCCCGCAACGCAGGCACAGCAGCTGTTGTACAAGGACTTCAGTGCCACGGCGCCGAACATCTTTGATTCACTTCCGACATCAGTCCAAGAAAACCAAGCGCGATCCACGAGATTCCTGAGTGTATCGCCTAATCCTGCCTCAGATGTGGTCGCCATCCGTGCTAATGTTGGACAAGGAAGTTCGGCATCACTCACCCTGCGTGATATGCGTGGTGTGATGTGTGCCACCACGAATGTTGACTCATGGACAGGTGTAGCTCGCTTCGATGTTTCGACGTTGGCACCCGGAACCTATGTGGTAACACTCACTGAAGGGCAAGCCACGGCCCACACGTTCGTTCACGTTTCGCGTTGATAGACTGCTATGCCATCTCTACGATTTCATGTTGCCTGCCTTATTCTGGTTCTGCTCAGTGCGTTCTACATCGTCGATGCACAGCCCCTTGCCAATCCCTATGCGTTCTGGTTCTCCGACACCACATCGATCAATAACTCGCTCGCACTTCAGCAGAATGTTGGAAAGGCTGGTAGTAAGGGGCGTGTGGTGCTGCGAGATGGGCATCTAGGGTTTTCCGACGGCAGCAGACTCCGTATTGTGGGTACAACGCTACAGTGGTTCTCGGCATTCCCCGACAGCGCCAGAGCCGTGCAGCTCGCACGCAGACTACGCGATCTCGGTGTGAACTGCGTGCGCTTCAACTCCTTCGACGTGAACGTGTGGCCTACAGTCAGCATTTTCGATGCAGCCGAAACAAGAACCTTGGGTGCCGGGCTCAGCGAGTCACAAATGCAAAAGTTCGACTGGCTTGTGCACCAGCTTCGTGAGCAAGGCATCTACTATGTCTTCAGCTTCCAGTCGATGTGGACGCCCAAACCAGGCGACGGCGTCATTCAGCCAGATTCCACAGGTTGGGGGGCTCGCGTGCCGTTGATATTCAACCCTGTCATTCAGCAAATCCAACGCAATATCGTTCGTGCGATGCTCGAGCATCGCAACCAATACACAGGCATCGCCTACAAGGATGATCCCGCTCTTGCATTCATGATCGCGGCAGAGGATGCTCCTCTGAGCGCATATTGGCTATACACGCAGGACATTGTTCGTCCCAACACTCAAGGGCAAGCCAGCAGTGGCTCACTGCATGTTCGCCTCATCGATTCGCTGTGGCAAAACTGGTTGCAGCAGCGTTATGGGACGGATCAGCAACTCGGCAGTGCCTGGAGCACGGCATCACGCAACTCAGCGAACATGCTCACGAACGGGGATTTCGAGGATCCGTTCAGCACTGTATGGCAGTTCTTCGTGAACACAAATGATGGAGCACAGGCTATACTTCAGTTTAGCGATGCGGACAAGAAAGAGGGATCATCCTCGGCGCGTATTCGCATCAACACACTCGACAGATCAAAGGTGGTCTACAGTCTTAATCTCAATCAGAAGATACCTGTGATGCGGCGCCTGCAGACGTATCAGTTCTCATTCTGGGCAAAGACTACTCCGCAGAGGGGGAGCCGTTCGATGTTGCTGTACATCTACAACGGGACGCCACCGTATAACTCATACGGACTGCAGACAGAGGTGCGGCTAACGTCTACATGGCAGAAGTACGACTTTACCTTTACGTCTACGGCAACCGACTCGACGACCGCCTATGTTGGTTTCTTGATGGGGGCAGATTCAGGTGATGTGTTTCTTGATGATGTCCAGTTCAAGGAAACGGCAGTTTCAGGACTGCGACCCGGAGAGAGCCTTTCAAAACGTAACATCCCGCTCTCGCCCATGCTTGATGCGTCCATTACCCCTGCACGTGCAGCGGCTAATGCAGCCTTCCTGCACGAGCGGTTGTCGTCGATGTTTAGCCACATGCGCAAGCTTGTGCGCGACACTCTTCGGTCCGAGGTGTTGATGTGTCCGTCGACACGCTTTGTGAGTTACTATGACATGACGACGGCGAGCGACTACGAGGTGTTCTCGAACACAGAGTGGCGTGGCAGTGCAAATTCTATGCTTACAGAACTGTATGGCGGAACGATGACATCGCACGCACAGGTGCGGCCAGAGGGTAAGGCATTTGTAATCGCACACCTTGCGTATCAGTTCCCGCGTCCATATCAAAGTGAGATGATGACCGCGATACCTGCCTACAATGGTCTGCAGGATTGGGATGGGGTCTTCTTTAGTGTTTTCTCTGAGAACATGCTCGCAGGGGCTAATCGAATTGATTCGAATAACTACTGGGTTCTACAGAACAAGCCGAATGTGTTGTCGCTGTTCCCATGGACGTCTTCACTGATTCGCAGTGCGGCAGTAGCCCCATCTGTAAAGTCCATTACAATCACACATACGCCTGAGTCGAGAGAGCTTCCATCGCAGCATGTGCAGAATAATTACAGTTTGCGCATAAGCCCAGACTCGCGCATGCCACTCTTCAGACGAATTGCCGTGAAGCTTGATCCGACTTCCGAGGAATCGTATCTGCCACACCTCGAGATCTCGGCTCTCTCCGGAGAGGTTGATCTTGCAGCACTGGATGCCGAGAATGAGCAGATCTTCTGGGATGCAACCAAGGGTCAGATGCGCATTCAAACGCCCACACATGTTGCGCTCATGGGACGGCTTGAGGGGCAGATCGTTACGGCTGATGTGCTTACAGCTGAACAGACAACGCCGGGATTGCATGCGGTTGTGGCAATGCACTCGCTCACAGGGGAGCCGCTTGTATCGAGCAACGAGAATATGCTGACAATTAGTACCAGGTCGTTGAATGAAGGATCTGTCTTTACTGCGGATAATAGCGATCTGACGCGATGGGGAAGAGGCAACATCCAGATGGAGGGAGTTGCTATGCGTATTACGATCACATCGCCACAATTCGACTCGCTGACAATCATTCCACTTTCAGAGAGTGGTCAGCCAATACCAGGCGTCCAGCCGATCGGTGTTACGCGTCGCGCTGGTAACAAGTTTACCGCCATGGTCGACACAAAGGTTCACACAACACCGTGGTATAAGCTTGTGTACGGAATTACAACGTCGGTAGCCGAGGAAACGCAACGCGAGGGCGCAGTGGTGGTCTCTCAGCCAGTATACGACGGCATTCTTCGGATGCACCTGCCACATGATGCGCAGATTCGCTCTGTCGTAGATGTGCAGGGACAGACTGTTCTGTCGGGCGTAGCATTTGGCACGCTCGTTGATGTGTCATCACTGAGCCCGGGTGCCTACGTTGTGGTTGTAGAACAACATGGTGGTCGAATGTCGTCGCTGCCATTCATCATCCACGAAAAGTAGCATCTCGGCGTCGATAGGAACATCCAACCTTTAACCCCGGCTACTGTCATGAAACGTTCAGTCATTGCTCTGCTTGCCCTGCTCGTATTTGTATCGATTGGCTGTTCGGATGACGTAGTCATTCCTGAGCCAAACTTTGTGATCGAGTCTGGGCTAACTAACCCGATCCTGGTTGAAGCACGAAAGCCCTTCGACAAGGTTGACAAGGGAGAGACCGTTGTAGGCCTGAGTGTACGCCGCGTGCGTGTGCTCGTCTCACGCATAATTCTGCACTCGGAACAAGACACGGCAGGCAAGGACGATCGCACTGTAAAGTCGGGCCCCTTTATCTATGAGGCAGATTCACTGGGGTCGCGTGTTGTATCGAGCGTTAACGTAACACCTGGCACCTACGATCGCCTGAAATTCGAAATCCATCGCTTCAGCAGCAGTGAGCTTGCAGCATTTGAGAACGATGCGACATTCAAGGACTTTGTAACCGGCGACCGGTACTCAGTTATCATCGAGGGTTACGTGATCCGCAAAACAGGTGCCTCGCCGTTTGTTTATCGTAGCGATGTGACAGAAAACCTCAAGCTTGAGTACTCTCCTGCACTCGTGATCGGTGAGGGGGCAGTTACCTCATCTACGCTGAAGTTTGATGTGGCAACGGCGTTTAAAGACGGAGCTGATATTCTCGACCCTGACGATCCCAAGAACGAGTCGCTGATTGACAACGCCATCAAGAACGCGTTTAGGGCTAACCGTTAGTCCATGAATAGATACGGGCGCCAGGTCTCGTCCACCTTGCCAAGATTGTGCTTTAAGAATAACACGTGATGCGGCTTCTTCGGAGGAGCAAGCAATCGCATATCGGCCTCGTCTGGAGTGCGATTGCCCTTCCTGTTGTTACAGCGAATGCACGCAGTAGTGAGGTTCTCCCACGTGTCGTTGCCTCCACGCGAGCGGGGAATCACATGGTCCACGGTAAGGGGCGGGTGTTGCGTGCCGCAGTATTGACAGCGCATGCCATCGCGACGAAAGATATTCTTGCGTGAGAGTTCGATCTTACGAAACGGCACGCGTAGGTAGGCGCACAGGCGAATCACCGATGGGAAGGGATAATTACTCCGCACAGTCCGGATCACCTGCGAAGTGCGCTGTTCTACCATTTCAGCCTTCGTCAAAAACAGCAGCATCAGGGCCTTCTTGGCGCTGCACACGCTGATGGGCTCGTAGGATTGATTGAGGATCAACACCTTCGCGTTGAGCGAAGAGCCTGCAGGGGTCTCGTCTGGACCTCGCTGCAATGGGGTTCTTTGTTGATGTCGTTTACTGAAGGCAATTCTCCTCTGGTGAAAATAGTGTACAACCAGTATTTTCGCACGCACTTTTCGCATTGATTATACGGAGCCGACTATGGCAATAACCAAGGCCATTCTTGCCCTTGAAAACGGGCTAACCATCGAAGGGGAGGCTATTGGTGCCATTGGTGCGGAATCCACGGGCGAGCTCGTGTTTAACACGGCCATGATGGGGTATCAGGAAGTACTCACTGACCCATCCTACACGGGTCAGATTGTGACCTTTACCTACCCCCACATCGGCAACTACGGCGTAAACCAAGACGATGTTGAGTCCGATCGTATCCAGGCAGCTGGGCTTGTCGTGCACGAACTTTCTCCAGTGGTCTCGAATTATCGCGCCAACCGCTCTCTTCAGTCGTACCTTGAAGAATCTGGTGTGGCAGGTATCCAGGGCGTCGACACTCGGATGATCGTTCGCGTATTGCGCTCGCAAGGGGCGATGCGCTCGATTATTGCCCACGGTGACAATCTCGACGCTCGTGAACTCGTGGAGCGGGCTAAAGCGCTGCCGTCGATGAACGGACTCGACCTGACACCATTTGTTACCACGGCAGCCCCCTACAAATGGCAAGGGGCGCACGATGCCGAATGGGACTACAATCCAGAGAACACGCCATCGGGATCGCGGAAACATGTCGTGGCCGTTGATTTCGGCGTCAAGAAGAACATTCTGCGTCGGTTACATCACCACGGTTGCGATGTTACCGTTGTTCCAGCAACGGCATCGGCAGCCGAGATCTTAGCCTACAACCCTGACGGGGTCTTTTTGAGCAACGGCCCGGGCGACCCTGCGGCTGTGACAACGGCCATTCAGACCGTTCGGGAGCTCCTCGGCAAGAAGCCCATTTTTGGCATTTGCCTTGGTCACCAGATCCTTTCACTGGCTGTAGGTGCTTCTACGTACAAAATGAAGTTTGGCCATAGAGGGGCCAACCATCCGGTTCAGAACCTGCGAACCGGTAAGATCGAGATTACGTCGCAGAATCACGGATTTGCCGTTGACCCCACGACACTGCCATCGAATGCCGTCATGACACACGTAAATCTCAACGACCAGACGTGTGCCGGCATAGCCCTGAACGATGTTCCTGCCTTTGCTGTGCAGTATCACCCAGAGGCCAGTCCGGGTCCACACGACTCGGATTATCTCTTCGCAGACTTCCTCGCATTGATGTAGCACTTGCACAGGTCGCAACCGACCCCTATCTTTGCGGGCTCTGAACGCCGGGCAGGTACTCAAGCGGCCAACGAGGGCAGACTGTAAATCTGCTGACTTATGTCTACGGAGGTTCGAATCCTTCCCTGCCCACCATGTTAACGGCGCGAAAGCGCCCGGTACACGAGCGATTGCGGGAGTAACTCAGTTGGTAGAGTCACAGCCTTCCAAGCTGTTGGTCGCGAGTTCGAGTCTCGTCTCCCGCTCGAGTAAATGTCAGACCCTGACGTGTCGGAGCTATGCTTCGAACACTGAAGGGCTTTGGTGTCTACGACGGCAGATGGCCGCTGATGTAGCTCAGTTGGTAGAGCACCACCTTGGTAAGGTGGAGGTCACCGGTTCAATCCCGGTCATCAGCTCAGCCTTGACGACGACATTTGAAAATCGAATTGTTTACGGGTGTAGCTCAGCTGGTAGAGCAGCGGTCTCCAAAACCGCAGGCCGCGGGTTCGAATCCTGCCGCCCGTGCAAACGAACTAAAAACTATTCGCATCGGAGATGCACGATGGTTGAGTCAATCAGAGGATTTTTCGCCGACGTCAGCAAGGAAATGAAGAAGGTTTCCTGGCCAACGAAGGAGCAGCTCAGGGAGAGCACCATGGTGGTTGTGGCCACGTGTTTGGTGTTCGCAGCACTTGTGTTCGTGATCGATCGTGGGGTTGTGACAATCCTAGAGCTCATTTACTAAGGGCAGAGACATGTCAGACGCACTTCCAACACAGGCGCTGGAGCCACGCTGGTACGCTCTTCGAACCTTTACAGGCCATGAGGCCAAGGTAAAGGCATCGATCGAGCTCGAGATGGCGCGTCTTGGTTTTGAGAACCGCGTACAGAACATCATCATCCCAACAGAGACGGTGTTCGAGGTACGTGGCGGAAAGCGTCGCACGCGGGTGAAGAATTTCCTCCCGGGCTACATTCTGATTGAGGTTAGCCTCGACAATCGCCTCCGTGATTTCATCGTGTCGTTGCCGTCGATCGTGGGATTTGCCGGCACGACGTCGGGTCCGCAGCCCTTGCAAAAGGACGAAGTAGATCGCATCCTTGGCCGTGTTGAGGAGCGCAAGGATATCACAACGGCCGAAACATCGTTCCGCGAGGGCGATCCGGTGAAGGTGATCGAAGGACCGTTCGCGAACTTCAACGGTACGGTGAAGGAAGTGAACGTAGAAAAGCAAAAGTTGAAGGTGGAAGTTGGGATTCTTGGTCGTAAGACGCCAATTGAACTCGACTTCCATCAAGTTGAAATAGAGAACCATTAACATTTCATAGTGGGAGGTGGGGCCTGAATTGGCTCTGCCGCAGACCACGAAAGGACATTTGTCATGGCAAAAAAGGTCATGGGTACCTTTAAGCTTCAGCTCAAGGCTGGAGAAGCAACGATGGCGCCGCCGGTTGGTCCGGCCTTTGGCCAGCGCGGTCTTGCTGGTATGGAATTCGTCAAGCAGTTCAACGCTAAGTCTGCCAAGCAGCCAGGTATGATCCTGCCGGTGCTTGTGACATTCTTCAGCGATAAGAGCTTTACCTTCGAGATCAAGTCGCCACCAGCGTCTATCCTTCTGCTCAAGGCAGCTGGCCTAGACAAGGGCTCTTCCGCACCGCACCGCGACAAGGTCGGTAAGGTCAATCGTGCTCAGCTTGCAGAGATCGCCAAGATCAAGATGCAAGATTTGAACTGCAGCACAGAAGAAAGCGCGATCAGCATGATCGCCGGCACGGCTCGCTCAATGGGTATCACGGTTGACGGTTAATACCCGCCCCTTTCAATTTTTCGATCACGATTAATCGTTGGAGGCCAGCCGTGAACTTCGGTGGCCGTTTGCACAACACAAAAGGATAACTCCCATGGCACAAGGGAAGCGTTACAAAAAGGCCGCGGCAGCATTTGATCGTACGCAGACGTATGAATACAAGAAGGCCGTAGAGCTGGTTAAGAAGAACGCATCGGCGAAGTTCGATGAATCGTTCGAAGTTGCGATGAACCTCGGTGTAGATCCACGTAAGGCTGATCAGCTTGTCCGCGGTACGGTAGCATTGCCACACGGTACAGGTAAGAGCGTTCGCGTTCTCGTGATCGCGAAGGCACCAAAGGACAAGGAAGCTCTTGCAGCTGGCGCCGATCATGCAGGTTTCTCTGACTATATCGAGAAGCTTCAAGGGGGCTGGGCAGATATTGACATCATCATTGCCACACCAGATGTGATGGGTGAAGTTGGTAAGCTTGGCCGCGTGCTTGGTCCTCGTGGACTGATGCCAAACCCTAAGAGCGGTACTGTTACGTTCGACGTAGCGAAGGCCGTTCAAGAAGTCAAGGCTGGTAAGATCGAGTTCCGTGTTGACAAGGCAGGCAATATCCATGCTGCCGTTGGCAAGTGCTCGTTCCCAATTGAAAAGCTTGCTGAGAACGTTGCTACGTTCATCGGCACCGTCGTACGTGCGAAGCCGTCATCATCGAAGGGCAAGTACGTTAAGAGCATCTCGTTCAGTTCTACGATGGGTCCCAGTGTTCGTGTAGACGAGCACACAGTGGGTGCTGACTAATTCCCGAATCTATTACGCATTGCTGAGGCGTCACGCTTCTAACTGTCCTTCAGTGGACATGTTGACGTAACAGCGAACTTTTTTACTACAAAGGTTTATGATCACGAAAGAACAGAAACAGGCAGTCGTCGCAGCGCTTGCGGAGCAGATCCGCAACGCGTCGAGTCTGTATTTCGTGGACTTCACCGGTATGACGGTAGCGCAGGATCAAGCGTTCCGCAACGACCTTCGTGGCAAGGGTGTCACGATCAAGGTTGCAAAGAACACTTTGATTCTTCGTGCACTGGCAGAGGTTGGAGGCTACGAGATTGAAGACACGAAGCTCGCTGGACAAACTGCTGTGATTTTCGGAGGTTCCGACCCAGTAGCACCAGCTAAGATTATCCGTCAGCATTTCGAGAAGACGGAAAAGCCAAAGCTCAAGGTTGCTGTTGTGGAAGGAATGTACTTCGATAGCACACAGCTGAAGCAGGTATCTGAACTTCCTACACGCGAAGACATGATCGCTGGTATGATCGGCAGCATCCACGCTCCTATTACGGGAATCGTTGGAAGCATCAACGCCGTCATGCGCGATGTGGCTTCTCTCATTGAGGAAGTGGCTAAGAAGAAGGCCGCATAACCTTCTCGATCACATTGAATTTTTTAAAACCCAATTCGTTGGAGACAACACATGTCAGCAATCGTTGAAGAACTCGTAGAAAAGATTGGTAACCTTACTCTCGTCGAAGCCGCAGATCTTAAGAAGGCTCTCGAAGACAAGTTCGGCGTTTCAGCAGCAGCTCCTGTTATGATGGCAGCAGCTCCAGGTGCAGCAGCAGGTGCACCAGCAGAAGAGAAGACTGAATTCGACGTAGAACTCACAGACGGTGGAGCTCAGAAGCTCAACGTTATCAAGGTAGTTCGCGAAGTAACAGGTCTTGGTCTCAAGGAAGCAAAGGACCTCGTTGAAGGCGCTCCAAAGATCGTCAAGGAAGGCGTTGCGAAGGCAGATGCAGATGCTCTCAAGAAGAAGCTCGAAGAAGCCGGCGCAAAGGTTACTCTCAAGTAAGTCTAGAACTGTTCGAACAGCCCCGAGACGGCCATTTGTGCCGTCTCGGGCGTTGTTGTCTTAACACCAAGCCCGTAAACGGGCCGTTCTGACGGCCGATCTATGAGATCGATCATCACAACGAAAACACATTTGTCTCAGCATTCGGGAGCTCCCTCCATGAATGAATCACGTCTCGATATATCGTTGTACCAGCTTCCGCTCCAGCGTCTACGTAACCGCGTAACGTTTGGAACGATTGAATCTGAGTCAACCTATCCGGATCTCCTCGGAATCCAGATCGATTCGTTTCACGACTTTCTCCAAGAGGATGTTCCAGTTTCGGAACGTCGTTTCCTCGGACTTCAACGCGCCTTCGAGAGCAACTTCCCGATCGAAGACAACTCTGGCGTCTATGAACTCAGCTTCCTCGAGTACATCATCGAAAAGCCAAAGTACTCTGAAGAGGAGTGCCGAGAGCGCGAACTAACCCATGCGAAGACGCTGAAGGCCAAGTTGCGATTGTCTTCCAAGGCAGACCCGACATCGGAAGATTATATCGAAGCGATCGACCAGGAAGTATACCTTGGCCAGATCCCAGCGATGACGCCGCGCGGTACGTTTATCATCAACGGCGCCGAGCGCGTCATTGTTGCTCAGCTTCACCGCTCGCCTGGCTGCTTCTTCGACGAAGCTCTTCACCCGAACGGAACGAAGATCTTCTCGGCGCGTATCATCCCATTCAAGGGATCGTGGGTTGAGTTCACGACAGACATTCATGACGTGATGTATGCCTACATCGACCGTAAGAAGAAATTCCCTGTAACGACACTCTTGCGTGCTCTTGGCTATTCAAGCGACGAAGACTTGCTCAATCTCTTCGACCTTACGATGGAGATCTCAGTAAAGCGTATGTCAGAGGATCACCTCGGACGTCGTATCGCAGCAGACGCTGTCGACATGAATACGGGCGAAATCATAGCTCAGCGCGACCTCATTCTTGATGAAGAACTGGTAGCTCGCCTACAAGCATCAACCGTTGATTCGCTGCGCGTCTACAAGTATGAAAATTCAAACGACGAGCCTATCATTGCCAAGACACTTGCCAAGGATACTGCTCGTACGCGTGAAGACGCCCTTGAGACGATCTATCGTCAGCTACGTTCGAGCGATCCGCCAGATCTTGATACAGCATGGGGCTTGCTTGAGAAGCTCTTCTTCAATGCAAAGCGCTATGACTTGGGTGTTGTAGGACGCTATCGGATCAACGAAAAACTCAACATGACTGTGCCACTTGATGTTACGACGTTGACCGTCGATGATATCGTGGCTATCGTCAAGTACTTGATCGAAGTTCGCGATGCAAAGGTTCCTGTCGATGATATCGACCACCTTGCCAACCGCCGTGTCCGTACGGTTGGTGAGCAGCTGGAATCAACATTCAACCTCGGTCTTACGCGTATGGCGCGTACGATCAAGGAACGCCTCAGCGTCCGCGACAGCGAAAGCGTCACGCCGAGCGAACTGGTTAACGCGCGTACGATCACGAGCGTCATCAACCAGTTCTTTGGCACGAATCAGCTGTCACAGTTCATGGATCAAACGAATCCGCTGTCAGAAATCACGCACAAGCGTCGTACGTCGGCTCTTGGACCTGGTGGTCTCACGCGTGAGCGCGCTGGCTTCGAAGTTCGTGACGTTCACTACACACACTACGGACGTCTTTGCCCGATCGAAACACCGGAAGGTCCAAACATCGGTCTTATCTCATCGCTTGCTATCCATGCTCGCGTGAACAAGTTCGGATTTATTGAAACACCATATCGCAAGGTCGTTAATGGTGTTGTGACCGAAGAGATCGAGTTCCTGCCAGCTGATAAGGAAGAAGGACTGATTATCATTCCAGCTTCGACGGCAACTGATGCAAAGGGTAAGATCCTTGGAGAAACAGTTAAGGCTCGCGTTAGTGGCGACTATCGTGTTCTGCACCCAACAGAGGTGCATTACATGGAAGTCAGCACGGACCAGATCACATCGCCTGCTGCATCGCTGATTCCGTTCCTTGAGCACGATGATGCTAACCGTGCATTGATGGGCTCGAACATGCAACGCCAAGGCGTGCCGCTTCTGCGTCCGGAAGCTCCGATCGTTGGCACTGGTATGGAAGCTCGTGTAGCGCGTGATTCACGTGCCCTCGTGCTTGCAGAAGATGAAGGCGTAGTAGAATACGTATGCGCAGATTATATCCGCATCAAGTATGATGATCGTCGCTCGGGTGACGACAAGTTGGTCTCGTTCGAAAACGACCGCACGGTTACGTATAACCTGCAGAAGTTCTATCGTACGAACCAAGACACGTGCATCAACCAGAAGCCGATCGTTGCTGTCGGAGAGCGCGTCGCAAAGGGGCAGCCGATCATCGACGGCGCATCCACGGACAAGGGCGAGCTCGCACTTGGCCGTAACGTGATGGTTGCCTTCATGCCATGGCGCGGTTACAACTTCGAAGATGCTATTGTTCTCAGCGAGCGTATGGTTGCAGAGGACGTCTTTACATCGATCCACATCGAAGAGTACACGCTGCAAGTTCGTGACACGAAGCGTGGTGAAGAAGAGTTCACGCGCGAAATCCCGAACGTAAGCGAAGAAGCAACAAAGGATCTCGATGATCGCGGTATCGTGCGCATTGGCGCAAAGATCCGCGAAGGGGATATCCTCATCGGTAAGATCACGCCGAAGGGTGAAACAGATCCAACACCGGAAGAAAAGCTTCTGCGTGCCATCTTCGGTGACAAGGCCGGAGATGTCAAGGACGTATCGCTCAAGGCACCACCGGGACTCAAGGGCACGGTTATCAATACCAAGCTCTTTGCACGCCGCGTTCTTACGAGCGACAGCGAGTTCCGTCTCGAAGAGAAGAAGCGCCAAGACCTGATCACAAAGCGTGAGCATCAGGCGCTCCGTTCACTTGACATCGACTGCATCGAGCGTCTTGGTCAGATTCTTGAAGGCGAGACAACTCTCGGCATCAAGTCTGATAACGGTTCTGCTATCTTCCGTAGCGGAACGAAGCTCTCAGGCAAGGATATGCTGGCCAAATACGAGTCAGGCACGTTCCTTCCATCAAATGTTGATCTCGAGCAGGATTGGATAGCTGAGAAGAAAACCATGAAGCTTGTACGCAAGCTCATGGAGAACTACTCTACGCGCCGCAATAACATCATGCTTGATGGTCGCATTGAGCGCAATAAGATTGCCGCTGGCGATGAACTTCAGCCTGGTATCCAGCAAATGGCCAAGGTCTATGTTGCCAAGAAGCGCAAGCTTCAGGTGGGCGACAAGATGGCTGGACGTCACGGTAACAAGGGTATCGTATCGAAGATCGTACCATTGGAAGACATGCCGTTCCTGCCAAATGGCAAGCCAGTAGACATCGTTCTGAACCCACTGGGCGTACCTTCCCGTATGAACCTGGGTCAGCTCTACGAGACAGCTCTCGGATGGGCCGGCCGCGAACTCGGTGTTCACTTTGCAACACCAATTTTCGATGGTGCATCGTGGGATCAGGTAGGAGACTACCTCGCACAGGCAGGATTGCCACGCACAGGTAAGACGGTGCTCTATGATGGACGCACAGGCGAAGCTTTTGAAAATGAGGTAACGGTTGGAATCATCTACATGATGAAACTTTCCCACCTTGTAGAAGACAAGATTCACGCTCGTTCGATTGGACCATACTCGCTTATCACACAGCAGCCGCTTGGTGGTAAGGCACAGTTCGGCGGTCAGCGTCTCGGGGAGATGGAAGTGTGGGCCCTTGAAGCATACGGGGCTGCTCACACACTTCAAGAGATGCTCACGCTGAAGTCCGATGATGTTCAAGGTCGTGCAAAGATGTACGAAACCTTGGTCAAGGGTGAAAACCTGCCGAACCCGGGAATTCCGGAGTCGTTCAATGTTCTCATCCGCGAGTTGCAGGGTCTGTGTTTGGACGTCAAGCTCGATTAAGGGGCTTACGATCCTTGTCAAACTGAATTGGAATTTTTGAGTCGGAGTTACGATGCAGTTCCATAACATCCCGAAGCGTGGTTATACCTCGATAACCGTCCGCATTTCGTCACCGGATGATATTCTCAATCGCTCTCATGGCGAGGTAACCAAGCCTGAGACGATCAACTACCGTTCATTCCGTCCTGAAAAGGATGGTCTGTTCTGCGAAAAGATCTTCGGACCGATTCGCGACTGGGAATGCGCATGTGGTAAGTACAAGCGCATTCGTTACAAGGGCATTGTTTGTGACCGTTGCGGTGTCGAGGTAACGCAAAAGAGCGTTCGCCGCGAGCGCATGGGCCACATCATGCTCGCCGTGCCAGTCGTTCACATCTGGTTCCTCCGCTCGCTCCCGAGTAAGATCGCGGGAGTGATCGGCATGCCGACGAAGGACATCGAGCGTATCGTGTACTACGAATCATACGTCGTTGTTCAGCCAGGCTCGACAGGTCTTCAGAAGAAGGATCTTCTCACAGAAGAGCAGTACCTGGACGTGCTGGCAACACTTCGCGCCGACGAACGCAACTTGGATGATGAAGATCCACGCAAGTTCATCGCTCTCATCGGCGGTGAAGCGATCAAGGAGCTGTTGCGCCGTGTTGACGCCGATGAAGCATACTTCATGCTTCGTGAAGTTCTTCGCGAAGACATGTCGCAGGCCAAGCGCGCAGACGTACTCAAGCGCCTTCGCATCCTTGATGCGTTCCGCACAGCGGAGGGCAAGGAACCGAATCGTCCTGAATGGATGGTCCTTGATATCATCCCTGTTATTCCTCCAGACCTGCGTCCGCTTGTACCGCTCGAGGGTGGTCGCTTCGCAACGTCTGACTTGAACGATCTCTATCGTCGCGTGATCATCCGTAACAATCGTCTCAAGCGCCTGATCGACATCAAGGCTCCTGAGGTGATCTTGCGCAATGAAAAGCGCATGTTGCAGGAGTCCGTTGACGCACTCTTTGACAACTCACGTCGTGCAGTACGTAGCGAATCACAGCGCGCACTTAAGTCTCTTGCAGACACACTCAAGGGCAAGACTGGTCGCTTCCGTCAGAACCTCCTCGGCAAGCGTGTAGACTACTCTGGCCGTTCGGTTATCGTCGTTGGTCCGGAGCTCAAGCTCTATGAATGCGGTCTTCCAAAGGACATGGCTGTTGAGCTGTTTAAGCCCCTTATCATCCGCAAGCTCATTGAGCGCGGACACTGCAAGACGGTCAAGAGCGCCAAGAAGCAGGTTGAAAAGAAGACAACAGAGGTGTGGGACATTCTCGACACGGTGATCGATGGTCATCCGGTGTTGTTGAACCGCGCCCCAACACTTCACCGTCTTGGTATCCAAGCCTTCCAGCCAAAGCTGATCGAAGGCAAGGCCATCCAGCTGCACCCGCTTGTAACAACAGCTTTCAATGCTGACTTCGACGGTGACCAGATGGCCGTTCACGTGCCGCTGAGCCACGAAGCACAGCTCGAAGCGTTGCTCCTGATTCTCTCGGCACACAACATCATGCACACGCAGAACGGCGAGCCGATCGCGGTTCCGTCGCAGGACATGGTTCTGGGTGTCTATTATCTCACGAAGGCACGCAACGGCGTTAAGGGCGAGGGCAAGATCTTCTCATCAGAAGAAGAAGTTGTTATCGCGTACAACACGAAGCGCATCGATATGCACGCGAAGATCAAGGTGCGTATCAGCGGTGAGATGATCGAGACAACGGCCGGTCGTGTCGTATTCAACAAGATCGTTCCAGCCGAACTTGGCTACATGAACGAAATGCTTGGCAAGAAGCGTCTGCGTCAGGTTATTGCCGACTGTTTCCGCAAGGCAGGTCTAGCGAAGACTGTTGAGTTCCTCGACAAGCTCAAGGAAACAGGCTTCTTGACTGCAACGCGTGGCGGTCTTTCAGTGTCTATCGCAGACGTTGTCGTTCCAGATGAGAAGACGACGATCATCGATAGGGCTCAGAAGGAAGTTGACAAGATTGAAGATTATTATCACTCTGGTGTTATCACCGAAGGTGAGCGTTACAACAAGATTATCGATACGTGGTCAACTGCCACAAACCGTGTTGCCGACAAGCTCTACAACGAGCTTGCTGCAAACAAGGATGGTTTCAACACGTTCTTCATGATGCTCGACTCGCAGGCACGGGGCTCTAAGGAGCAGATTCGTCAGCTTGCAGGTATGCGTGGTCTGATGGCCAAGCCACAGAAGACAGCTGCAGCATCATCTGCTGAACTGATCGAAAACCCGATCATCTCGAACTTCAAAGAAGGCCTCACAATTCTTGAGTACTTCATCTCAACACACGGTGCTCGTAAGGGTCTTGCCGATACAGCTCTCAAGACAGCTGACGCTGGTTACCTCACACGTCGTCTCCACGACGTTGCACAAGATGTTGTAATCTCTGATGATGACTGCGGCACGATCCGTGGCGTAGAAATGCGTGCACTGAAAGACGGAGAAGACGTTAAGGAACCGCTCAAGGAGCGTATCCTTGGCCGCACATCCCTCATGGATGTCGTCGATCCGATTACAAACGAAGTATACTGCACGAAGGGCCAGCTCATCGATGAAGACATCGCTGAGACAATCGAGCGCAGCCCGATTGAGTCGGTCATGATCCGTAGCGTTCTGACATGCGAATCACGTCGCGGTGTTTGCGCACGTTGCTACGGACGCAACATGGCAACTGGTCAGTTGGTCGATACCGGCGAAGCAGTTGGAACAATCGCTTCTCAGTCAATCGGTGAACCAGGTACACAGCTTACACTCCGTACGTTCCACACAGGTGGTACGGCTTCGTTGTCAATGAGCCAGAGTTTGGTGCTTGCCAAGTTCGATGGTGCAATTCAGTTTGATGGAGTGCGCACGGTAACGTATCCTGGTGAAACCGAAGATGTGATCGTTGTGGTATCTCGTGCTGGTGTTATCAATATCGTCGAGCCAGGCTCGAACCGAGTTGTTACGAAGTACGACGTAGTATACGGTGCTGAGCTCAAGGTTGTTGATGGTCAGAAGGTCAAGAAGGGCGACATGCTCTATGACTGGGATCCATACAATTCGGTGATCATCACTGAAAAGGCTGGACGCGTTCGTTATCGTGATCTCGTATCGAACCTCACGTTCAAAGAAGCTATTGACGAACAGACAGGTCACACAACGAAGATCGTTATCGATTCACGTGACCGTACAAAGTCACCTGCAATTGAAATCGTTGATGAAGATGGTGTATTGATCCAGTCATACATCATCCCATCGCGTGCTCAGATCGTTGTTGATGATGGTGATGTTGTAGCAGTTGGTTCGAAGCTCGTGAAGATGCCTCGCGATCTTGGACGTCTTCGTGACATCACGGGCGGTCTGCCACGTGTTACGGAGTTGTTCGAAGCACGTGCGCCACAAGCCCCTTCAGCAGTTACAGAAATCGACGGTATCGTTTCGATCGACAAGCCAAAGCGTGGTTCACGCGTCATCAGCGTTACGTCGCTTGATGGCGAGATGAAGCGTGATTACTCGGTGCCAATCGGACGCCACGTTCTTGTTCAAGAGGGAGACCTTGTGCGTGCAGGAGATCGTCTCACAGAAGGCGCTATCAATCCGCACGACATCCTCCACATCAAGGGTATCAACGAGGTACAAGCCTACTTGGTCAATGAAATCCAAGAAGTGTATCGCATGCAGGGCGTAAAGATCAACGATAAGCACATCGAAGTTATCGTTCGTCAGATGCTCCAAAAGGTGCGCGTAACGGATGCTGGCGACTCTGGCTTCCTCGAAGGCGATCAGACAGACCGTATGCGCTTCTCTGACGAAAACGATCGCTTGCGCGGTTGTGTAGTTGTTACAGACCCGGGCGATTCGAAGCTCAAGCTTGGTCAGATCATTGACAAGAAGGTTCTCCGTGAGATCAACGCTGAACTGAAGAAGAAGGAAAAGGCTGCTACCAAGAGCCGTAATGCAGAACCTGCGATCGGCGAGCCATTGCTTCTTGGTATCACGCAAGCATCGCTTACAACTGAGTCGTGGCTGTCGGCCGCATCGTTCCAAGAAACCACACGTGTTCTTGCTGATGCTTCTGCCGCTGCGAAGGTCGATAAGCTTCTTGGTCTCAAGGAAAACATCATTCTTGGTCAGCTCGTACCAGCTGGAACAGGTCTTCGCGCATACCAAGAGATGCTTGTTGCATCAGATGTTGGCAACATCTTCGGTCCAGATGCGATCATCCCTCAGGCACCATCAGAAGACGAAGCACAACGTCGTCCGGTCCGTCGCACAGCTCGCGTGTCGGCGTAACCTTTCAACGAAACAAGGGTTCTCTACGGGGCTAGTGGCACACACCACTAGCCCCTTTCGTTTTTTATGTAGTTTTCCGCTCTCATTTCGATCAAGGGGCTAATCATGAGAACTGTGCTACTCAGCATTGTCATTACACTCACCGCCGTTGTGCATCTCGCGGCCGATACGCTACACGTGGCGGCTATTGCAGAGCCCGGAGGTGATGGATTGTCGTGGAACACGGCGTTCCGTTCAATCGACTATGCTCTGGCATCATGGAAGCTGGGCGACGAGATCTGGGTTGCGCAGGGAACGTACCCTATCGTGAGTGCTGGATACAGCATCAAGAACGGGATGCATATCTACGGTGGCTTTCGTGGCAACGAGACCGCTCGTGAGGACAGGGATTGGTATCGTCAGAAGAGTGTTCTCATGTCGAATAAGGGAGACTTTATCTTTCGTCTCAACGACTGTGATTCAACTACTCGTATCGATGGATTTGTACTCGAGGGAACACAGAAGGTAGCTATCGGTATAACAGGTGGGGCACCAAGAATCTATAACTGCCATTTCCGCAACACCTATGCTGTGATCAGCGGCTCGGCCATTTGGGTCTCGCGAGCTGGACGAGTCCGCATCGAGTACTGCACGTTTGAGAACTGTCGAGCAGGCAATAACGGAGGTGCGATCTATCTGAGTACATCGCTGGTTAGTCGCAGATGGGATGTTGATTGGGGCCCATTTATTGGTCAGTGCTTCTTCATTAACTGCAGCGCTGCGCGCGGCGGTGGGGTCTACGTGGATGGAAGCAAGGGGCAGACCCAGATTGTGTCATCGGTGTTTGCCGGCAATCGGGCACGGGACCTTGGTGGAGCAATCGGTGCCGATGGTTCATGGACATACGTCAACAATTGTACGTTCTACAAGAACGGCAGCACAACAGGTACGATGAGCATTGGTGGCAAAACGGTCGGCCTGAATGGAGGATTCGTACAGAACTCTGTGATCTGGAACGGTGATGAAGACACTACCCGACACATCATACATTTTCAGGTCCCCGGCGATACATCGAAATTTGCGGCCAACGCCAATCTGGTTGAGCGTGATTTCGATTATGGATTCTGGCAGGTTGATCCTGCGTTCGAGAATCAGGATGATTGGGATGGTCAGGACAACATCTACGGAACCGATGATGATGGTCTTGCGCTTTCAAGCTTTTCGATGGTCCGCAATGCAGGTGTTATAGATCGCTTTGTAAATCACCGCAACTTCGACATCATCGGTAACCCGCGCCTTGTAGGACGCAAAGTAGATCTTGGCGCCTATGAATCCCAGCGCACAGATCGATTGGGCTTCAGAGAGGTCGTGGATGAACTGCGCAACGGCAAGCTAATTCTCCTGTATCGTCATGGCAAGACAGATTGGCTTCAACAAGATCCAGGGCCGTCGAAGGAGTGTTTCCCTGGTCGAAATCTGATCTTTGAAGGACGCGAGCAATGCACCGAGATCGGCAAAGTGTATCGGTATCTCAACATTCCTGTCGGTGATGCACTATCGAGCACGGCATGTCGATGCTGGGAGACTCTCGATAAAATGGTCGGACGTTACACGGTTAAGTCGCATTGGGCAGGGGGCGCCGGCAACTCGATTCAGCAGCGCTGGAGTGATCTTAAGGCCATCCCAACAAACGGTAACCGTGTGATCTCGACACATGATGCCGTGTGCCAGTCGATCTTCAATCCAGACGGCGATGGTACCGTGATCACGACAGCTGAGTATATGGAGGGCGACTGCCTAATCCTGCGACCAGATGGTGATACTGTGGAGGTACTTGCTCAGTGGTGTTCAGAGAACTGGTCTCGCTATCACGTGCGTTTTCCTGATGGTGTAACATCAGTGTCCGAAAATAGTACTACGCCGGATGTAATTCGTGCGTATCCGAACCCGGCTACGTCAACGTTGCGCATTGCTACGTCGATGCCAACACTTGTGCGAATCGTGGACCTCTATGGTCGTTGTCATGCAAGTGTCGAATTGCGAGCTGCAAATCTTGAGGCAGACGTCGCCGTAGACGGATGGCCTACTGGCACGTACATCCTACTTGGAAGTACATCTGTGGGGCGTGTGGTCGTTACGCGATAGTCTCTGATGTAAACGCCTTTGCCTTGGCATCATCGAATTCGCCTTCCCAACGTGCCATTACGACAGTTGCAAGGCAATTGCCGAGGAGGTTGACGCTTGTTCGTGCCATGTCCATGAACTCATCAACACCAAATATCATGGCAACAGCTATCGGTCCATAGTGCTTAAGATTATCTGGTAGGAACGTTGCCAATGTTGCCAGAAGAATCACAAGTGAGGCGCGTGGCACAGCTGCAACACCTTTCGATGTGATCATCAGTGCTAGCATCATACCGATCTGCTGCCCAATACCAAAGGTAAAGCCTGGTACGGTGGTAGAGATCGCCTGCATCACGAACACACTTGCCATGGCTAGGTACAGCGTTGTCCCGTCGAGATTGAACGTATAGCCCGCGGGCATGACGAATCCAACGATACGTTTCGGCACGCCGAATGCCTCCATGCGTTCCATTGCCATAGGTAGTGCACTCTCGCTCGACGTTGTCACAAAGGCCAGCGTGAATGGCTCTCGTACTGCCTTGATGAACTGACGCAACGGTATGCGCGCAATGAAGACAACTGCCCCGAACACGAGGACAACAAATAGAAGTAGCGTTACATACAATGCGCCAATCAGAAGGCCTAAGTTTTTGAGAACCTCGAGTCCTTGATGACCAATGGTGGCGGCCATCGCCGCACCGATACCAATCGGGGCAAACTTCATGATGATGTTCGTAAACGTAAACATCGTCTGCGCCAGCGATTCGCAGAACTCAATGATGGGGCGAGCCTTGTCGCCTATGCGTGAAACAGCAATGGCAAAGAGCACGGAAAATGTGACGATCTGTAGCACATCGCCCTTGGCCATCGCATCAACAACGCTTGTTGGAAAGATGTGTACGATCGTCTGTATCAACGTCTTTGGATGATTTTCTGCAATTGCCCCAAGCGTTCCCGGGTCTCCTACCAGAGTAACGCCATGTCCTGGCTGCACGATATTCACGACGAAAAGCCCAACGAACAATGCCAGCGTGGTCACAATCTCAAAGTAGATCAACGATCGAAGGCCAAGCCTACCAACCCCTGCGCCATGCCCGCCCCCTGCAATGCCAGTAACGACCGTTGCGAATACGAGTGGTGCGATGATCAGTTTGATCAGGTGCAGAAATACATCGCGTAGCCATCCAATCGACTTGCCAAACTCGGGTGCATAGTATCCTATAGCTATGCCAATAACAAGTCCGAGCAGGATCTGCTTTGTGAGTGAAAGGTGAAAGCGTGACATGGTGCTACTCCCGGCGATTCCGTAGCAAGCAAGTTACGGAACAAGCCCATGAGCCTCACGAACGATCAGGCTGATGCACCTTCCCATTGAGCAGATTTGCAGCGTCGCGCCGATTGTTGATGTGCAGTTTCTTGTAAGCGTTACGAATGTGCGTGCGTACTGTCTCCAAGCTGATATTCAATGACGTTGCTACCTCGAGGTATGAATAGCCACTTGCGATAAACTGTAATACTTCCAGCTCGCGGCGGGAGAGCTTCTCAAGCTCTGGTGAGGAACGTATGGAGCCGCGCATTGCTAGTAGGATCTTGCGTGCTATGCCAGCGCTGATGGGTGATTCCCCGGCATGGATCTGCCGAATTGCTCCGGCAAGCTCGCCCGGTCGTAGCACCTTTGTGAGATATCCCATTGCACCTGCAGCGATAGAATCATAGATACGCTGATAGTCATCGAAGGCCGTAAGCACAAGGATGTCTGAGGCTGGACATAGGGTCCTGATCTCCATAATAAAGGCATGGCCGGGTGTATCAGGAAGTACAAGGTCGAGGATAACAACATTGGGCTGTACGAGAGCCAGATTCGCGCGTGCCTCAGCAGCAGTGGTATTAACGGAAACCACAGTGATGTCTCTGCACGCATCGAGCTCCTTTGCATAGCCATTGGCAAGCGCGACGTCATCTTCGACTATTGCTACAGTGATCATAATCAATGGACTCCAAATGAAATTAGTACTGTAGTTCCTACATGGGGCTGGGAAACAACCTGGGCGATAAATCCATGTTGTGTTGCACGGTCTGGGATGTTTCGGACACCACTGGCACGCTCAAGGGTTGCTACATCAAACCCAATGCCATTATCAGAAAATGATATCGTGCACATACCATCTTTGAGAGTAAAAGAGAGAGCTGTGTGTGTTGCTTGAGAGTGCCGAATAACATTCGTGATCGATTCATTGAGAATGATCAAGATGTTTTTTGCTGTTGTTGCATCGATGTAGACGTCTGCCGATATCTCAGGTAGCCTTGCGGACCCCGTGATCTGAGCATCGGCCAAGCATTCATGTACGTATTCTCGCAGCTCACCAGCAAAGTCGGTGAGTTTGATCGAGTCACTCCGCCAGATCCACAGTAGACTTCTGAACTTTCTATTGGCTGCAAGTGCTGCGTTTGCGATATCTCGCGATTGACCTGTGTCGGATGCATTCAGCAATGCAGTTAAGCGCGCTAGATCTGCTCCGAGTGTGTCGTGTAAGTCTCGTGCAATTGCCAAGTGCTGGAGTTCGCGGCTCTCTCGATTACGCCGTGCGATACGTTGCCAGGTGTATACAACGCCCCATGCACCTACCCCCGAAACGATCATCGTAAGAAGAATCCACGCATCTTGATACATCATTGGATGCAGTTGTGGCTTCAGGATAACAACTGCTTCATCAATGGCACCGGGTGCCGAGAGGCGCAAGCTACATGTGCGTGTGCTAGGCACGTCCAGGGCGTGCCATCCTTTGGAAGCATTCGATATGGATGACGAGCTCCAAGCTGGCTGAGCTGTGATTGACGCAAGGTAGCCTGTAATCAGGTACGACGATCCCACTATGAATGAAAGAGAGTCACCACAGTTTATGCTAGTTGGGCCAACACGAGATGTCCAGCCAACCCATTCAAGCTCACGACTCTGTGAAAAGCAAGCTAACAGGTACTGCGGGATAGGCTGCGAGAGCAACTTCCCAAGATCCACATGTATCTCATATCGATCTGTAGTGATGGTGAGTGAATTGTTGGTGTTGAGCTGGGTGTGAAAACCGAGCTCAATTGAGTGGATTAGTGAATCAGGCCATTCATACATCCGGAGCTCACCATTCTTGACCGACGACACAACGATGTTCCTCGACCGGATGAAAACGAGTGTGTCTCTACCACAAAACAGCATGCGCTGTATTGTTGACGGTCCGAGGCCATCATGAACAGGAGAATCGGACTTTGGGTGTTCACTCATGATGTGTTTTGTCAGTATCTCCGATGCAGCAGAACGCAGATTCATCCGTCGCAGAGCTTTCAGGGCATCATATCTGGCGTACTCACAAATGCCCCTTGCTAAAAGGCTGCGCTGGAAAACCTTCATGCCCAAAGTTCTCGAGCAGACAACAATCGAGTCTCCTGTGCGGAACATCGCTATAACGGTATCTCTGGGCGCAATAACTCCAGGAATATCGATGGTCTGCTCATGCGAGGCATGCTGCTGTCTAAGCTGAAGTCTACTCCCACTGGCTACAAGCATTGTAGTGTCGTTAACAGCAAGCGAAGTACGTTGGAACTTCTCCGTCATCGGTACCGAAGCAGATTGTACACTGTAGAAGGTGTTGTCTGCTCGCAGGGGGCTAAAATTTGCGACAAGTCGCTGAATCGGCATCGCATAGGATTTGCCAGTGTACGACTGAATGATGAGGCTGTCCTGCAGGATAGCTACAGACCGTACTGGACGATGCAGACCATGATGCTCGGGCACAGGCACCCTTACGACGTATTCTCCTACTCTGATGTAGAGGCCGCAAAGAGTTGAATACCAATGAGCTCCTCTCGTGTCTGTTACATGTGATGTGATGACCACATTGTCGACCGCAGTGACAGGAGTTAGCGGAGGGATTTTCATCCCACCTACGAACAGACTGTCTGGAATCCTGACACCCTGAAACGTAGCGGGTGATTCGCTCCTTTGAAAGCTGTTGAACAGCGTAGCACTGTCGGTTAGCATTGAGCTTTGCAGTGCGGGAATTAGCTGGCTTTTGATACGTGACGGAAGATCGCCCTGTTGAAGATCGGCAATGATGCCTCTAACCGTTGATAGTCGAACACGAAGCTCTGTTGGATCATTATTCGGACGAGATGCTCGTAAGTAGGTATCCAGTCGTTTTAAATGTCTGGTCCCTTCAGCAGTGTTACCGATGTGGTAGAGGCTCCTGCCCCAGTAATACTCGCGGTTGATATGGGCCGAAATATCATTGGGGTTCATAAGTTCTGAACCCTCGAGCGACGCTGCCAAGTCTACGGCCCTCTGGTACTGATGAAGCTTCGAGTACAGAGTGAGAAGGTTTGCCTGTGCACCCCTGCGGAAGGATAGAAACTCTGAGGAAGCCAGCAATTCGTACAACTTTACGGCGGAGACAGTGTCTCCCGACTTCCTAAGTGCATGTGCAGCCATGTTTGCTAAGTAGGTGTCATCGCCCGAATAGGTGCCCCCTTTGATGGTAAGCTGATAGACACTAGGCGCAGCAATGGTGAGCACATCCTCATAATTGCAAGTCTGCCAAGCAACTGCAACAAGGATCCCGGTGTATCTCTGCTGGATTTCGGGGGGCTTCCCTTTTAGTGGGAGCACCTTTGCAAGGAATCGCAGCACATTAATGGGCTGTTCCGAAACATCCAGATGGTACTGTGCCGAATCAAGTAGCGCATCTGCGGAGGTTGCAGATCCGCCCTGTGCGGTTGTGTATACTACTTCCTCACATCCCGTTATCAAGATGTGCGTAATGATACCTACTATGATACACCATCTTTGCAAAGCACTTACACCCTACGGCGAATCTACGGGCATGGGGTAGTGTGAACTGATGTGAAAAAAGTAGTATAAATAAGCAGACCCCGACGTGCGGGGTCTGGCGATTGCGCTATGTCCCACGTCGACATGAAATCTCATAGTACTACGTAGCCCACGCTCCCTGCGCGCAGGCGAATACACTACGAAGATTATGTGCAATACCATTTTCGTCGTGGTACGGCAGAATCACGACGCAAAGTTGATAGAATGACGTGAAGTCACGGCCTACTGAATTATCGAATTTCGGACAACGTTTTATGCCACATTGTGTTCGAACAAAAAAGCCTTGCCAGACTGACTCCTGAGCACTAACATTGGAGATCAATTCATTCTCTAACTGGAGACATTGCAGTGTCAAAGCAGGAACTGTACGAAGAAATGGTTCGCCTCTTCGGCGAATTCACAGCAGCTCACAACTCGAAGTTCAAGAAGGACGCAGCGGCAGCCCGCAAGGCAGCCGGAGCGCTCAAGAAGCTGATCACGCCATACAATCAGGCATCGATCGCTGAAGGTAAGAACGCCAAGTAAGTATCACAGCCTTTTATAAGCGTGCCAGGGGACTATGTCTTCTGGCACGTGTCATTTTAGGTAGTCAGAGTTAGGCTGCACGGAATGGACAACAAAATAGGCCCCTTTTCTGACGACAAACTCACTCAGTCCACGCTCCCCATACTGGCCGTTCCAGTCATATGTGTAGCCAAGCCTTGTCCACGGCGCAGTCTTGGGGTAGTACGAGTAAATGATGCTGGCGTTGAACCACGTCCGGTAGGATGAATCTGCTGCTTGGGGGAGTTCTGGCCCGGCCGTAACATCATTGATTTCATTGTCGCCCGCGGGACGAAACACATCCTCGGGGCGAACCCATATTGTGAGAAACTTGGTCTTGTTACGTCCAGGCGATAGCCCCAGCAATTGCTCCAAACGCAGCACGGTATCGGTGCGACCATCGTACTTTGCCTTCCACCATCGTGTCAACTCTGGTACTGCCGTAACCCACATATCATAGCGTGCACTGGCCTGTTGTTCAGCAACGTATGCCGTGTCCCAGGATGTCCATGTGGTCACGAGAACATACTTCTGACCGTTGATCTCTCTCCAAGACAGCAACGGGTTGTCCGCGCGTATTGCGATAAGATTGGTCGAATGCTCGTTGTCGTCGGCAACCATGGCGTCGATGATCGCGGCACGGTACTTTGCATCGTTAGTTTGCTCAGGCACTGGTGCAGTATCATTAGCACATCCAGTAAGGATCAGCGCAGTCAGCAGGAACGTCAGGAGTCTCATACTGTGCATCGGAAGTAACACATGTTTCAGGGGTTGATGTAATTTACTGCTGGAGCTGCATGTAGTGAGAGACACATACAACTTACACGGTGCGATAATGATTTATCCTGACATATGGTCGAAGACTGCGGTTGAACAACTTTGTTCGCGCATTGATAGCGTTACGGCTGATACAAAGCCGTTATGGGGCTCGATGAACGCTGCCCAGATGATGGCACACTGCTGCATACCATATGAGCAGGCACTTGGCATCGATACAAAGAAGCCCCCTCTCATCATGAGATTACTGCTTAAGATGTTCTTCAAGAAGACGCTCACGAATGAGGTGCCATACAAGCAGAACATGCCAACTTCACCGGCGTTCATTATGCCTGTAGATACTGTGTTCCTTGATAATCAACAGCGCCTGCTGCAGCGTGTGCGAGAGCTAGCTGCTTTGGGTCGTGATGCTTTTGAAGGACGTGAGCAGCTTACTCTTGGCCCTCTGACGTCACAAGAGTGGAACAATCTGATCTATAAACACATTGATCACCATCTCCGACAGTTTGGAGTTTAGTGTAGTGAATTCTTTGCTGAGCATGAGTTTGGAAACAGTGATTCAGCACATTATGTTTGCAGCCTAATTGTTCTTTGACGCATTTATCAAGACAAGCTGAGGGACTGGCCCTTTGACGCTTGAGCAACCCGCCAATATGGCGTAGGTGCTAAATCCAGCTCTCCCTTCACGTTGATGGGAGAGAAAGATAATAACTGTCTAAGCAGCGTTTGCTGCGTGCAGAAATTGTTCTAGTTCTGCTGCTTGCCTTGGTAAATGGGTCGTCACTTGTATGAAGGCCATTGCCATGAGCATCACCACAAAAATCATTCACTCTCTCAAACCCGATCCATTAACGGGCAGTATATCGACGCCGATATACCAAACTGCGACATACGTGCAGGAAGCGCCGGGTATTAACAAAGGGTACGATTATGCACGAACAGGTAATCCAACTAGGCGCGTGTTGGAAAAATTGGTTGCTGACCTTGAGGGTGGTATAGACGCTTATGCCTTTGCCACTGGGCTTGCTGCGATTGATGCTGTTGTGAAGCTACTCTCTGCAGGAGATGAGATACTTGCAGTTGATGATCTATATGGTGGAGCCTACCGTCTGTTTACTCGTGTGTATTCTAAACTGGGGATCAACGTACGCTTTGTTGATTCGACCGATCTGGCCAACATCGATCGCGAGATAGGTCCAGCTACGAAGCTCCTATGGATTGAGTCGCCAACAAATCCAACATTGAAGATTACAGACATTGCTGCTGCCTCAAGGATTGCTCATGCAAGAGGTGTTAGGGTAGTTGTAGACAACACCTTTGCTTCGCCTGTGTCGCAGCGCCCGCTTGAGCTAGGGGCTGATATCGTGATTCATAGTGCTACGAAGTATCTGGCTGGACATTCGGATCTGGTTGCTGGATTGGTCGTTGTTTCCGACGAGGAAACTGCAAGTGAGATCAAGTTCATACAAAATGCGTCCGGGGCCATTTTAGGACCGCAGGACTGCTGGCTAACAATACGTGGTATCGAAACCCTGGAACTCCGATTTCGTGCACAGTCTCTGAATGGATTTGAAGTTGCAAAAGCTCTAACGGAGCATCCGGCTACGCGTAATGTGTACTATCCTGGCTTGGAGCAGCATAAGAACCATGATATCGCTCAACGGCAGCAGTCGGGGCTCTACGGTGGGGTGCTAAGCTTTGATTTGGTTCATGATTGCACCGAAACAGCTTCTGCCATAGCGAGAGCAACACGATACTTCCAGCTGGCAGAAAGTCTCGGTGGTGTTAAGAGCTTGATTTGTCTACCGAGCGAAATGACCCATAAATCAATTCCAAGAGAGAGAAGGCTTGTCGCAGGTGTTACCGACTCGTTAATCAGGCTTTCATGTGGTATCGAGAGTACAGAAGATCTTGTCCATGACATTCTAGGGGCTCTTGATTCCGTTTGTGGTGCAGGAGTTGAAAATGGCCAAGAGGGTAAGGAGGTGTCTCATGACATCCGATAAGATTGTTATTGGCCTTTTTGGTTTCGGCGTTGTTGGTGAAGGTATCTATCGAATACTGACTGAATCGGCGTCCTCATGGGCGACGATAAAGCGTATATGTATCAAACACCCGGAGAAGCCTCGGACTGCAATGATGGGGCTTTTCACTGACAATCCAGATGATCTTCTTGATGATTCAGAGATCAATGTTATTGTCGAGTTGATCGATGATGCAAACGCTGCATTCGAGATCGCGATGAGGGCTTTCGAGAATGGTAAAGCAGTTGTCTCCGCAAACAAAAAAGCGATTGCCGAAAACCTCGAGTTCTACCTTGCAGCGCAAAAGCGGTCATCCAGGCCTCTGCTCTACGAGGCGGCCGTAGCTGGTAGCATTCCCATCATTCGAAACTTGGAAGAGTATTACGACAATGACTGGCTGCGCTCAGTTGTTGGAATCATCAATGGATCAACGAACTATATACTTTCTCGAGTAGAGGATGGGGAATCTCCTTCTGTTGCACTCGCTCAGGCTCAGGAGGGTGGGTATGCGGAGTCCAATCCAATACTCGATACAGAAGGATGGGATGCGGTTAACAAGCTCGCAATCTTGCTGTATCACACATACGGCATTCAGGTGCATCCATCATCATTGCCGCGTTGCGGGATCAACCGCTTGCATGCGAACGATGCAGCATTTGCACGGGAGCGTGGTCTGCGGATACGTCTCATTGCTCGTGCCGAGCGTCAGCTAGATGATAGTGTCCGTGCGTGCGTGTGGCCACATTTTGTTTCCGAAACCAGCCCCTTGTTTCAGGTGCGCGGAGCTATGAACGGCATACTAGTCGGAAGTACATTCGCTGATCAACAGTTTCTTTATGGGAAGGGGGCTGGACGTTTCCCCACAGCTGGTGCTGTACTCAGTGATATCTCTGCTCTGCGCTATGATTACAGATATGAATACAAAAAGTCTCGATCACCAGCATCCCTGTCATCAAGAGGTAGCGTTAGGGTTTGGATTCGCGCTAGCAACCTGTCAAGTTTGGATTCACTACCGTTCAATGCAGTCTCAGAGCGGTACGAGCGTAGTGATTTTGCATATGTCATTGGCGAGATTGATTATCTACACCTTCTGCCTGGAGGCATCCTTGATTCTGAACAGTTCTCGGTCATCATATGGCCAAGCGAGGAAGGTATGCAGCAATCTTTGAGATAGATGCCGGCTAGCTATGTGCTGCACACGAACAACAAAGCCCCCTCTGTCGATTGACAGAGGGGGCTTGACATTACAAACCGAGTAGGTTTAGAAGTTGTATGTCAGGCGTCCCTGTACGAGACGTCCAATCGTTGAAGCACCAATGAACTGCTCAACACGATTGTCGAGAAGGTTGGTTGCCGAAAGATTGAAGCTGAGACCTTCTACACCTGGAATTACATACTGTGCTGTGAGGTCAAGCAAGTGGTATGCATTAACATCACCAACATAGACGCCAGAGTTCATATAGAATCCATCAACCCAGCGCCACTGAAGGCCAACACTCAGGCCGAGCGAAGAATTGCGATGGAGCAGACCAAGCGATGACTTGTACTGTGGTGCATTGAGTGCGATCACGTCTGTGATGGTTGCATCACCCAGATCTTCACCTGTGAATGTATTCTGATTGATGTATGAAGCGCTACCTGCTACCGACCAAGATGGGGACATCTCATACGTGAAGGCAAAGTCGCTGCCGTAGTACGAGAGCTTGCCGTAGTTGCGGTATGCAAGAAGAATGTCACCCTTGTGTGGCGTTTCATTTGGAGATGCTGTTCCAACTGGAACTTGGGCATACGCGCCACCGATCAGGCCGGCATACTGAGCAGCAAGGGCTTCAGCCTGTGCTTGTGGGATTCCCTGTCCAACAAGTGCTCCAGTAAGAAGTGGTTGAATGTAGGCTGTTGCTGATGCACCGTCAAGAAACACGTTTGGTGTAACGACACGCAGTGGGGAAACGAAGTCCGTAACCGTAGAGTGATAGGCATCGATAGCTACACGTAGCTTGTCAGTGACCTTGCCTTGGTATCCAAGCTCGATTGTCTGTGTGTTTGTCTGACGAAGCTTGTCGACATCCTGCAAATCTTCTGGACGCATTGGGATGAATGTGCGCGTTGTTGGGTTCAGCGATGCGAGGTTGCCCTTGATGTTCTGTGGTGCAGGGATAGATGTCAAGAACGGACGCAGCAGCGGACGCAGGTTTGCAGGTGCTTGAGCTTCAAGCTGTGGAAGGATTACCTGTGTAACTGTTTGCCAAACACCACCTGCTGATGCGTTGTTCAAGCCAATCCAATTGCTACGTGTTGCATCAAACTGTGAAATGAAGTTAACGTTACCGCCTGTGCGGTTAAATGTATAACCGTTGCGACCGGCTGATGCACCCCAAACACCAACAGCCCATGCTGGATTTGCTCTGCCAAGACCGAAGGCGTCAGGTGCGCTCAGAAGATCAAGAAAGAGATCGTTGGTACCAGGATTGCTGAAGGCTGTGTTATATGTCGCACGAACCGAGCTGTTCTCGTCGAGTTTGTACATCAACGCAACGCGAGGTGAAAGCACCATCTCGTTGATAACAGAATGACGGTCTGCACGGATTGCAGCCAGAGCAGAGAGCTTCGATGTGATCTTCCAGTCGCCCTGGAGATAACCACCAACTTCTGTGTAGTTGTCATTATCCTCATTGACGCCGTTGATCGTGCCTTCTGTTACAGGGTTCGTTGCAAAAAAGTCAGCCCCATATGTTAATCGAATGTCGTCATTTACGCGATAGGCATCTTGGACGCGTACACCAAGCAGATCTGATTTATCAACAATTGGGTTGCCCGTACGCAGAAAATATGTCCCACCGGCATCGCTCTTGTTGTAAAAGGTTTGAGCGAAGAAATCTCCAGATGTGATCTGGGCATTTACGTAGGTATAGCGCCAGTTACGTCCGTTGGCAGCACCAAGGCCTGTCATCTCGATTGTATTAACGGCCTCAGAGATACCACCGGTTAGCTGGACGGTTGTGTTCTCACCCATGTTGTAGTATACGCCGGCATCAACATTGTAACGTTCGTGAGTATTCTTACGCGTCACTGTCGAATCATCCCTAAATCGTACGTCCAGCGTATCGTCGTTGTATCTCCAGTCGTTTGCTGAGAAGTACTGACCCGAGATCTTGTAGCCGAAGTTGTCGCCCAATGTTCCAGCGTGACGCAGACCGCCGTTGATAAGATCCTGCTGTCCACCTGCCATGAAGAGTGTTGTACCCTTTGACGCAAATGGCGAACGTGTGATGATGTTTAGCACGCCTGATGATGCATTTGGACCATAAAGCGCTGAACCAGGACCGCGAACGAGTTCCATTCGTTCGATATCTTCATTTGACGCGGGGACGAAGTAACCAACATTGACGCGCAAACTTGGCACGCCAGCTGGACGGTAGTCCGTAAGAGTTAGAAGTGAACCGCTGAATACGTTGTTAAAGCCGCGAACAGTTGCGCTCTGCTGCGAGATACCCGTTTGTGCATAGTCTACACCAGCAACGCCGCGGATATGCTCAACAGGGTTTGTCTTCGGGGCTTCACGAATGGCACGGGGCTCTACAACGGTAACAGAAGCTGGTGCCTCTGAGGCCTTTTGTAGAGTACGTGATGCCGTGACAACCATGACGTCCATATCGATTGCCGTCTCACTTATTGTGATATCCAGCTTGCCACCGTTGGCCTCGACATTTTCAACAATCTTGGTTTGGTAACCAACAGCTGTAACTGTTACCGTGTATGTACCACTTGCAATACCCTTGACTGTATAACGACCACGGGTATCCGTATATGCACCTTTGGCAACTGTTGAACCGCCCGACGACAACTTCACTGTTGCGCCTGGTACTGCCTCGCCACCGGGCGTAGTGACACGTCCGCTAAGCATAACGCTCTGGGCAAATGCTATCGAACCGGTAAGGGCAATAGCTATAGTGAGAAAAACTCCGCGTATGAGAAGTTGCATTCTCATTCTCCTTGTTGGGTTGAACATGATTGACGAATCAAACGAAAAACTGTCCGTTGTTGCAGGGGGCTAAGTCCAGCCCGCCTTGCCATCATCTGTGATAAACGATTGTCGTCGCGTATCCATGAAGTGTTGACGCTTTCTGCAGAGTTGAAGATCCCCTGAGTCGCGGCAAACAGATCAGATGAATGTGCTGTGTTCCTATACTCTGGTCGAACACCGATCACGCTCGTGTGAAGGCTCTGTGATCGAGCTGAAGCAACACGCAGCCAAGCTGCCTGCAATAACCTCGGCAGCTTGTAGACCCAGCGGGGCACATTAGTAACATCCTTATACATGAGCACAGCGCCGGCAGCGAGATCACTCTCAGTGCGTGAAGTAAGGGCTAGCTTGGGCGAAAAAATTGGAGCGTAGGCGCGAACCAGAGACGGCAAGCCCGCACCGCTTCCACGATGCCAGGGTAATGTGGAGAATGCTGTCGAGAGCACATCCTCCAAATCACGTGCGATGGAGATTACGTTCATCCACGATCCCACTCTGACACTCGAATGTTTGCTAGGGATGGTCGTTGGTGCCGTCCCCACAGCCCCATTGCGTCCCCAGATTGTCCCTGACCAAGCGTGAACATAGCCACGGCGAAGCAAGCTACCAACAAGAATTTCGGGATAGCTGGAGATGTGGATGCTCGTAACATTGTGCGCATTATGCTCTGATACGCCATCCGTGAGAAAGGCAAACGCGCCAACTGGCCCAGTCAATGTATCAGCATTGAGCTCATCTGCAACATCCTGCCAGTAATCAATAAGAAGGTTCGTCCATTCAAGGGGTGCATTAGGACGACAGCGCACGTCTATGAGGCAACAGTCTCCCGCCCGCATTGCGAGTACAAATGCAGCCTCAATAATGCCTTCAATCACGATAACGCAATGACGTACGTTGGACCCAATGTCAAAGCTCGCATTCTCAGCATACAACCGAGATGGTGGAAACAGCAGGTCCCACGGGCGCTGTAAGTCATTCTTGCGCAACAACCTACACCATGACTGAGCATGTATGCAGTGAACATTAGGCGTTGGCTTGTGCGATACAACATCCGTCATGGACAGGAACTTAGCACCAAAACGATGTTGTATTACTATGATTCAGCATATTCGCTAGGCCCCTTTAGGTTAAGGGGCTTGACACAGGAGGATCCTTCATGATTCCGTTTCGGGAATTTGTAGAGCAAAACTCATTTATCATCTGTGCCCATCGAGGAGCCTCAGGTATCGCTCCCGAGAATACGGTTGCGGCGGTCAAATTGGCACTCGAGAGCGGCGCACCGATGATTGAGATCGATGTGCAGTACACTCGAGATCATCAGATGGTAGTGTTTCATGACGACACCATCGAGCGCACTACCAATGGGGAAGGTGCCATCAATCAAAAGTCTTTCGAGGAGATTCAGGGTCTTGATGCAGGAGCGTGGTTTAGTCCAAGTTTCGCTGGCGAACGAATCCCTAAACTCGTTGATGTATTGGAGCTCATTCGTGGCAGGGCATATGTCAATCTTGAGATCAAGCCTCGGCCGGATACACAAGAGGCACAGCAGGAAACGCTTGAGCTCATTGAGCTGCTGAGCTCGTTGGCCATGCTAGACACATGCCTGTTCTCGTCATTCGACCACCGAGCGATTCGCTATGTGAGAGAGCGTATGCCTGATCTGCCAATGCTGGCGCTCAATGTTCCGGGGGATACACGATCTCCAGAACAAGTTATAGCAGAGTGCGGTGCAGATGTATTTGGCTGTTCTGTTGAAGAGCTCAACCCAGAAATGATGACGTTGTGCCATCAAAGGGGAATCCCCGTTGCCGTCTACACTGTCAATACACCGGAAGAGTTAAACTATGTTGTATCGATGGGTGTCAGAGGAATTGTGACAAACATGCCCCATATCATTGTTCCCGCGTATGAAGCGCTGTAGATGGATTCCCGCGTTCGCGGGAATGACGCAAAGATTCGACGCACTCGCGAAAGCGGGTGCCCACCTGAGCGTACTAGTAGCAACGTTAACATGCGCCACTGCAGGAATCGATGAAGCCATGCGCATGCGTCTTCAGCGTGCTGTGGATTCTGTGCAGAGGGCTGAGAAGATTCAGGGTGTTTCGG
>CAZAGH010000011.1:0-44404 GCA_964484755.1 uncultured Melioribacter sp.
AGGTACTAGGTACAAGGTACGAGGTACTCTTCTAGGACAGGTACTTGGTGAACTTGCGCGTTACGGAGGTAAGTCCCGAAACAACGCTGCTGATGAATTCGGCCAGTTCCTCGAGAGACGGCTTTATGGTTTTAACGACAATCGTTTCGAGACCGCGAACGTCGTCGGCGATGGCCTTAAATGTGTCAGCACCTGCCGAGATTTTCTGCAGATCGCCATCGACTCGTGCCAGTGTCGTGTGTGCTTGCTCAAGCACCTTTGTGGCCTGATCGATGGCAGGTATGGCCGCTGTTCGCATAGCGCGAACATCCTGTTGCACGGATTCCACGGAATACGTCATCCGATCGACGTTCTTGAGAAGCCGCAGAATTGCCGAAATAGCAACAATGCACAGGGCTGTAGCGGAGAGCAGGGCTATGATACCGACGAGATCAAGAAAGCTCATTTCCATGCTTAGATCTCCGTGCCAAATGAATCGGAGGAGTCTTGGCTGATGCGCGCTGAGCGACTCTTGGCATCGCGGAGTACTTGTTCAGCATTTGAAAGCAGGCTCTCCGCCTGGTGGCGTGCAGATGAGACGATACGCTCGGCTCGCAGACGCCCTTCGTTAACAACGTCTTCAAACGGGCCATGCGAGGGGGCTTCTGGATCCTTGCTGATATAGTGAGAGGCCTTGTCGTACAACTCCCCTGTTTTGTCTGCGATGTCACGACGTAGCTCACGCCCGCTCTTTGGCGCAAAGAGTAGAGCTAGGACCGCGCCTACGGCACCACCAACAACTGCACCTACGAGAAATCCCTTCGTATAGGATCCGTTAACCTGCTCTTTTTCTTCCATGACGGCCTCCGATAATCTCAAATGTTACCAATTCTCAGGCAAGCCTACCGACTTGCCCTGCGATGTCAAGATGAATTCTGCGAAGTCTCTGACTGCCCCGTTGCCACCGGTAAACTCCGAGATTACATGAGCTACTGCTTTGATGGCCGGGACCGCATCGGATGGGCATCCGGCAAGGCCGCAGCATGTCATGACGTGCAGATCATTAACATCGTCGCCAATATACGCAATGTCACTTGGCGCTATCCCGAGTCGACGACTGATGTCGTAGAATGTTGTGGTTTTGTCGTGGCATCCCAGAACTACCTCTTGGATGCCAAGTTTTTCTGCTCGACGCGTTACGATCTCCGAGTTTTCGCTCGTTACAATGCCGGTGCGGATGCCAGCGCGGTGCAGCAGTGTAATACCCATTCCGTCTCTGGTTGAAAACCGCTTGAGTTCCTCGCCCCTTGCCGAAAAATACATGGCGCTGTCGGTGAGTGTTCCGTCAACATCCATGATGAGCATTTTGATTGATTGCGCGCGCTGTTCAGGTGTCAAGGGGCTGGCCTTTCACGTTACGTGTGTTGTGCGATCCTACCGTAGATTCGCGATTCAAATTTACTGCGAGAAATCATGGCTACGCGTTACGTTCTGCTCACACTTGGTGTTCACGATGAAGATCTTGATATCGTGATGGGTGTCCTCTCAGGCTACCCCATCATGGGTGTAGAGCAGGGCATGGATCAAATCACCGTATGTGTTGAGCAAAACGACTGGCAGCAGGTGTATGCCGAGTCGATAGTCGATGAGATCAAGGCTCTCGGAATACCAGTATCAATCATAAAGCTTGGTACAGAAGAAGATCAGAATTGGAATGCCGAGTGGGAGGCATCGATTGATCCAGTGGTAGTAAACGAGCGCATCGTCATCGTACCCGAATGGCGGGCACATGAATACGATATGCCGTTAACGTTGGTGATCACTCCAAAGATGTCATTTGGGACAGGACACCATGCTACAACACGCATGATGTGTAAGCTAACAGAGCAATACGTCCAACCCGGTGAGAAGTGGATTGATGTCGGGACGGGAACAGGCGTCCTGGCAATTCTTGCTGCTCGTCTAGGCGCATCACATGTGTTTGCCTTCGACAATAACGAATGGTCGATCGTGAACAGTCAGGAGAATATCGATCGCAATGGCGTCGGCGAGCAGATCACGTTGCAGATGAGTGAGCTTCAGGAAACTCCCCTACCAGCCTGTGATGGCCTTGCAGCGAATCTGTATCGGCACCTCGTCATCCCATACGCCCAGGCATTTATCGAGGCTGTCAAACCCGGAGGGATCATTCTCGTATCAGGCATATTGAAGTACGACTTCGATGAAGTGGCAGCCCCTTTCCTCGAGCGCGGCTGCCTGGTTGACTCTTCACTAGCAGAGACCGAATGGTGTGCCATCGCATTTCGAACGCCTTCTGAACAGGCGGTCGTGTGAACAAGCCACAAGACGATCGGCGTTCTGCCATCACAATAGTGCTGGGGCTGGTATTCGGCACTATTCTTGTGGTCATGGTGTTGCAAGGCGGCATGTGTGAGCGATACGAGCGTCGCATGCAGCGTCAGCGCCTGATGCAAGAATACCTCAACTCTCAACGCAAGTGATGCGCACAACAACCACGGGATACTCGGATATACTTGCTGTTGCTGCTGCGCATTCGGCTGTGCTGCAGCTGGCAGAGCGTCTCTCAAAGCGTGAGGCGACGTCTGTCAAAACTCTTGCTGGTTCGCTCAAGGGGCTTATCGTCTCGGCGCTCTGGAGCCTGGGTGATGTGCCGCTCATGCTGGTTGTGCCGGAAGAAACAGACGTCGATGCATTCGTTCATGATATTGGCGTTTTCATTGGCTCTGAATACGTGGGTGGCATTCACGGCGCAGTTCGACAGAGCGCCCTCGAGGCTGGTGGTGTTGTGCACCACGAACAGATGGATACGATCAGTCGACTGCACGAGAAGCGCCGATTTGTACTCGTCGTCTCGAGCTCAGCTCTAACACTACACCTGCCTGCCCGCGACGAGATCTCACATGCGACAACGACGATCACACGAGGTGAAACGCTTCCGTATGAGGATACCGTAACATCGTTGATCCTCTCGGGCTTTGAACGCACCGACTATGTTGCCAAACCAGGAGAGATCGCCGTGCGAGGTGGCATAGTCGATATCTTCCCGGGCGGCTGGGAGAACCCACTCCGTATAGAGTTTTGGGGCGATACAGTTGAGTCGATCCGTGAGTTTGAGCCCCTTTCCCAGAGGTCGATCAGAGAGCACTCAAGTGTTCAATTCTTGTCAAAGGTCTATCACAGCGACGATCTTGATCTCTCGAGCAGTGTGCTTGATCATCTCGATGCATCAACCGTTGTGTGCATCGATTCTCCTGAGGCCATCGAGGCTGCTCTACATCAACGCGAGGCATACGATAGCTATACGAGGCTTATCTCGTGGCCTCATGTGCGCATCAACCCGCTTGGAGATGCTGATGTGTCGATGCGTTCATCGGTGCAGCCGTCATTTGGTGCTTCGATTGAAGCTCTGCTGCAAGGAGTGCGGAAACTTCAGAACAGAGAGTTCACGACGTACATCGGAGCAGACGGACAGCAGCATGTGAAACGACTTCGCGAGCTATGCGACAACGTGATCGATCAGGTTGAGCATGACGATGTTGAACTCGCAGTTGGGCTCCACAAGGCAACAGATACAGTTCGGTGGTTGGCCAGCCCCTTGAGCAATGGCTTTCAGTGGGACGATGCATCGATTGCTTGTTACACTGAGCACCAGGTGTTCGGACGCCAACGGGCCCAAAAACGTTCGCGCAAGCAGGACAAAGGGTTTACTCTTCGTGAGCTGCAACAGTTGCATAACGGCGACTTTCTGGTCCACGAGGATAAGGGGCTTGGCAGATACCTTGGACTGCACACGATCACGATCAACGGATCTCAGCAGGACTGCGTCAAGCTGGAGTTTGCCGGTGGTGATCACCTATTCGTGCACCTCAACTATGTACATAAGCTTTCGAAGTATGCTGCCGAAGAAGGTACCGTCCCGAAGCTTAGCAAGCTCGGCAGTGCCGAATGGGAACGCAAAAAGGCCAAGGCAAAGAAGCGGATCAAGGATATTGCTCGGGATCTGATCAAGCTCTACGCTCAACGAAAGTCGCAACCTGGGTTTGCCTTTCCCGAAGACACGGTATGGCAGAAGGAGTTCGAAGCCTCATTCCAGTACGAGGATACTCCGGATCAGGCCAAGGCTACCGGCGAGGTCAAGTACGACATGGAGTCGTCTACACCAATGGACAGGCTTGTTTGCGGTGATGTAGGATTTGGTAAGACGGAAGTTGCCGTGCGAGCCGCGTTCAAGGCTGCTCAAGCAGGTAAGCAGGTGGCCGTTCTCGTGCCGACTACCATTCTTGCAGAACAACATGGCGTAACATTTCGAGACAGGCTTCACAGATATCCTGTTCGTATCGATGTGCTTTCGCGATTCCGCTCCAAAGCTGAGCAGAAGGACATCATCGAGCGCATCAAGACAGGCAACGCGGACATCGTTGTCGGTACGCATCGACTGCTCAGTAAAGATGTCGAATTCAAAAATCTTGGATTATTGATCATCGATGAAGAGCATCGTTTTGGCGTAGCAGCAAAGGAAAAGCTGCGGCAGCTAAGGACGACCATTGACACGCTTACACTCACTGCGACACCTATTCCCCGTACACTTAACTTCTCGCTGATGGGTGCACGTGATCTATCCGTGATCGAGACGCCCCCTCGCAATAGGCTACCTGTGCGAACCGAGATCATCCAATGGGACGATGAGACTCTTCGAGAGGCTTTCTCACGCGAGTTGGAACGGGGCGGACAGGCCTTCGTCGTCACGGATCGAATCCACGACATGGATAAGCTCGAGATGAAGATCAAGATGCTGATGCCGTCTCTGCGTGTTGCTGTGGCGCATGGTCAGATGGAAACATCGATCCTTGAAGATGTCATGGAGGGCTTCCTTGAACGCAAATTCGATGTATTGATCGCAACGAAGATTATCGAGTCTGGACTCGATATCCCAAATGCGAACACCATGATCATTCAGCATGCCGACAACTTTGGACTTGCTGAATTGTATCAACTGCGGGGCCGTGTTGGTCGCTCAAATACACAAGCCTATTGCTATCTGCTGATTCCCCCACCGCATACGCTCTCGCGTCTTGCCCTGAGGCGACTGCAGGCGCTCGAGGAGTACACGGATCTTGGATCGGGCTTCCAGCTGGCCATGCGCGACCTCGAGATTCGCGGTGCGGGCAATCTTCTAGGGGGCGAACAATCAGGTTTCATTCTTGAGATGGGGTTTGAACTCTATCAGAAGATTCTCGACGAAGCAGTGATTGAGTTGCGTCATGAGGAGTTTGCCTCGCTCTTTGGCGATGAGACAACAGCCAAGCGCGACTATTCAAACGAGGATATTGCTGTTGAGCTCGACACGGATGCATTGCTGCCAAAGGCCTACATTCCTGCCGATACTGACCGTTATGAAATCTATAAGCGACTTTACAATGCCCACGAACAACGTCAGGTAGATCTCGCATTCGACGATATGCGCGACCGATTTGGGCAGCTACCGCCAGAGGCCGAGGAATTGCTGTTTGCCGTACGCTTGCGTATTGCTGCCCTGCCGACGGGCTTTATACGAATTGTGCTGCGCCAGCAAACACTGCGCATAGAATTGCCGTCGGAGGATCAAACGGCCTGGTACGATGATGTTTTCCGTAAGATCCTGGCACCAGTCTCCACGATGGGCAACGCACGTGTTGTGCAGTCGGGCAAACGCGTGTTCATCGAGGTTCAGTTGGGTAGAAGAGAAGAAGCACTCGTAGTTTTGGAACGGTTCGCCAATATGATCAATCCAGTTACCCAGACCTACGAAGAGGAATACTGATGCCGCGTCTACTTGCTATCGAGACAAGCGGATCAGTGTGCAGCGCTGCAGTGTCTGTTGACGGAGGGCTTGTTTCGTCGGCCGAGATACTGCGTAGCAACGTCCACGACGAGATGCTTGCCGGACTTGTGTCAGACGTTTGCTCGTATGCCAATGTTCCATTGTCCGATATCGACATCGTAGCCGTATCTGCAGGACCCGGATCGTTCACGGGATTGCGCATTGGAGCATCCTTTGCTAAGGGGCTCTGTTTTGCAGGCTCCTCGGCGAAACTTCTCGCGGTTCCAACACACGTAGCATTGATGGCTGCCGGTCTTGAGGTTGCTAAACTAGCAGCAGTGCCTGAGATCGTTTGCGCGATCGGCTCGCATCGGGATCTACTCTACATCAGCCATACGTCGTCGTCGGATCTCGATGTAACGGCATCAGCAACGCTGCTGACAGTAGCCGAAGGCAAAGAATCATTGAACGGCCGCAATGCGCTGGTCGTTGGCCCAGCAGCTGGGGTGTTAACAACCTCACCTGTGAGCGGTCTGTCCCGCTTGTCGGCGAGGTTCGTTGCCTATGCGGCATGGATCATGCTGTCAAAGGGTTCTTCCTGGTCGGATCCGAATGCATTCGTGCCGGACTACCACCAAGAGTTCCAGCCCCGCTAATCCGTAAGTTTGTGTTTTGTCAACAAGCACAAACAACAATGATCGAACGTTACACACGCCCAGATATGGGCGCAATCTGGTCGGATGAGAACAAATACCGCATCTGGCTCGAAATTGAAATCCTTGCCTGCGAAGCCCAAGCTGAGTTAGGAGTTATTCCAAAGGAAGCCGTTGCCGAGATACGCGCAAAGGCCTCGTTTGATGTCAAGCGTATTCTTGAGATCGAAGAAGTAACCAAACACGACGTTATCGCCTTCACGACAAACGTCGCGGAGTATGTCGGACCGTCGTCGCGCTTCATACATCTCGGCATGACGTCGAGCGATGTTCTTGATACGTGCCTGGCCGTGCAACTCAAGCAGGCAGGTGAGCTGATCTTAGCTGACCTTGTAGCGTTTCGAGATATCCTAGCACGCAGGGCCAAGGAACATAAGTCGACTGTTTGCATTGGCCGCTCGCACGGCATTCATGCAGAGCCTACCACATTTGGGCTCAAACTTGCATTGTGGCACGAGGAGTGTAAGCGTAGCATCACACGTCTAGAGCACGCACTCGATAGCATCAGTGTCGGTATGATCTCTGGTGCCGTCGGAACGTTTGAGCATCTCTCCCCCGCCGTCGAAGAGTATGTTTGTGAGAAGCTGGGACTTCGTCCTGCACCCGTTAGTACGCAGGTGATACAGCGTGATCGACACGCTGAGTTCCTCACGGCTCTGGCGTTGATTGGTTCATTCCTCGAAAAAATCGGAACTGAGATCAGGCATTTGCAGCGCACGGAGGTTCTCGAGGCAGAGGAGTACTTCTCTCCCGGACAAAAGGGATCTTCAGCCATGCCTCATAAGCGCAATCCAATCCTGAGCGAGCGTATCTGCGGTCTTGCACGCCTGCTTCGCACAAACGCGTTGGCTGCCATCGAGAACAACGCGCTGTGGCACGAGCGAGACATTTCGCACAGTAGCGTCGAGCGTGTTATCTGTCCGGACTCGACGATTACAATCGATTACATGCTACATCTTGCAACGGGGCTCATCGACAAGCTCATTGTTTACCCTGAGAACATGCAGCGTAACCTGGAGCTCACACACGGACTACCGTTCTCGCAGTCGGTTATGCTTGCTCTGGTGCGAAAGGATGTAACCCGCGAAGATGCCTACAAGATGGTACAGCGCAATGCCATGAAGACATGGCAAACCCGCATACCTCTTCGCGAAACTCTACGGGAAGATGCAGAGATCGGAGCGCTGATGAGCAGCGATGAGTTGGACGCTATCTTCGACCCACAACGTATGCTGAAGAACGTTGATACGATCTTCCAACGTTGTGGTCTCTCAGAAGGATGACTCTTCGTCTGACAATCGGGATGATCCTGGTCGCGAGTGTGATCATGGCTGGGATCGCGATCAGTACGGCACGACACGACGAGCCGGGCAAGCGCCTTGCAGCGCAGTACTGTCAGTCGTGTCACCTACAGCCCCTTCCCGAGCACCTTGATAAAGCCACCTGGGTTGCCAAGGTGTTTCCTGTGATGCGCAAGTACATGGGCATGGATACTCTCGAGCAGCGTGGACAGCTCACGCATGATCTAGCTGCGATGTATCCAACGGTTCCGATGATGACAGAAGATGAGTGGTTCACGGTGGCATCATGGTATATCGACAATGCGCCAACAATGCTTCCTGAGCCGCAGCTACCCCGAGTGCTGGGGCAGAGTACTGTGTTTACCTCGATACTGATTCCGAGTACCTCGGCTCCGCCGATGACCTCCGTTGTCCAGTTTGATACGGTCAATCATCAGATTATCGTAGGAGATGCGCAATCACAGCAGTTGCGGGTGATGGATCTTGCCGGACAAGAGCGCGCAGCCGTCGATGTGCAGGGTCCACCCTCGTGCCTCGTGATCAAGGGCAATAGCTGGTTCGTAACAAACATGGGCAAGCTGTTACCGCATGATTCTGCTGTGGGATCCGTTGTGCATATCCGCTGGAGCGGAAAGCCCGGAGTAAAGGGCTCCGTGTTCGAACGAACAGTACTGATCGACTCTCTGCGACGTCCCACAAATCTTGTGGTGCACGATCTTAACCAAGACGGCAGGGATGATCTACTAGTCACAGAGTATGGGAATCTCCTCGGACGTTTTGGATGGTTTGAGTTGCTGCCGAGTGGACGTTACAGCTACCATGAACTCTCGCCGCAGCCTGGAGCAATTCGTGCGATCGTGACCGATATCAACAAGGATAAACGTCCGGACATTGTTGTTGTTATGGCACAAGCCCGCGAAGTTGTGCGTGCCTTCATCAATCAGGGCAAGGGGCGTTTTACTTCGACAGATCTTATTGAATCGCCACCAAGCTATGGTAGCTCGTCGCTGACGTTGGCGGATGTCGACCGGGATGGTACGGATGAGATCCTGCTAACTACGGGCGATAATGGTGACTATGATGCTCCCCCGTTCAAGCCCTACCACGGACTTTACGTCTATAAGCGTGTGAAGCTGATGCGGTACGAACGAGTGGCGTTCGATCGCTTTGATGGGGCTTACGGAGCGCTCGCTCACGATTATGATCGCAATGGACGAACCGACGTATTGACCTTCAGTTACTTCCCAAGGCTTACAGGAGCCCCCTCTGATGTGATTCGATATGTTGCCGACGGCATGACGTCGGTCGGTGGCATCTGGGGCATCGCTCAATCCGATAAGGGGCGATGGTTGGTTTCCGATGCCGCTGATGCCGATGGTGACGGAGACATCGATGTGATCCTGGGGAATGTATCGATTGGGCCTGGACTTGTTACTGATCAGCAGGCCGAGGTATGGATGTCTTCAGGCGTGCAAGCGCTGTTCCTTCGGAACAATACGCGCTGATCATTCGAGCCACAATGGCAGCGTTACTGCATGACCATCTTGCTCCATAACAATGAACAGTGCGCCACCGATATGCTCTGCTGGCTGAATAATCGTTGCGTCGGATTGATGTGAAATCGTACAGGGCACATCTCGGCCCAATATGTCGACGATAGCTACCTTTTGAGCATAAGCCGTAATGCGACGTCCCTCAATCTTGAACGTGGGTGTGTGAGGGTTGAAAAGTCTTGTTCGACCGCCGGCCACACACAGGTCGTCAAGGGAGATTCGGCCGTGCCTGCGTCGAACCTGGAGCGCTGATCGTTCTAGGAGAACGCTGTCGATCCGAAGTTGCGTCGTTGCTGAGTCCCCGAGAACGATTGCAAATCTCGCGCGCCGAAATGTTGATGTCGAGCCCGGTTCGATCGAAAATGGGATGTTGATACTTGTTCGATGACCCGGAACCGGTCTGCCGCGCAACGCCTGAGCTACGCCGGCATACGATGATACGATGGCAGTCCCCTGTACCTGTCGATCGAGCGGTGCGCTCAGCGTCATGCGGATGAATACATCGATCGTATCACCGGGCCTTGCACGCGCATAGTCGGCCTCGACAACAAGGGTCACTGTCTCGAGTTCTGGTGTGATACGAATACTATCTACCTGCACGCACCCGGAAGGGCTTAGCACGCGACAGCAAAACCAGCGGGCCTGCATGATCGTGGGCGTTTGAACGATGCTGCCGTCACTAACTAATAGCACAACGTCGGGATCATTCCACGAGATCAAGCCTTCGGCCTTGGCATAGATCGTTGTTGTGCCTCCGTATGGCACGATCGTGTCTCGTGCCTGGAGTCGCAATGGAGCTGCGCCACGGTTAGTTCGCCGAAGGAGGGTCTCCGTTCGATCGATCAAGATGGCGTCGTTACCATGTTGAGCACCATACTGGGTGGGAGGGTGCCCCAACTCAATGATGGATCCCGACTTACCGCCAGCCCCCTGTATGGTGGACGAAGGTAGCGGGCCCAACGTTACAAGAGTGCCTCCCGAACCGCCGCCACCTGGGCCGGAGGCAAACAACCCAGCAATAACGCTGCCGCCGTCACCACCACGCAGGTCTATGGTTCCGCTTGAGAGACTTCCGTAGCCAGCCATCACGATTGCGCCACCTGCGCCACCACCGCCTGCACCATCGTATCGAGCAGAACTGCCCGGCCGGCCAGCAACGGAAAGATATGTCGATGTGTCTGCGACAATTGAATCTGCAACGACGATGATGAGCCCACCGCCGCGTCCACCAGCCGATGTGTTGAGGTCGTTTCGATGTCCTGCACCGCCCCCTGCGCCAAACACGGTGCGTTGATGAAGTACTCCATTCGTCGAGGTTCCTCCTGGCTGCGTCGGCAGAAAGGCAGTTGACGTGCCGCCTCCATTTCCGCCCAAGCCCGACATTGATCCACCTGCACCGCCCCCGTTGCGCGATGGGCCGTTACGATTGGAAACTGCGTCTACCTGCGTTGCATACGACTCGCTGTGTAACTGCCACGTGCGCTCGTTGCTGCCCGTTGTGTCTGCAGTTGAGAACACATGATATCCACCACGAAAGCCACAACCAGAGGCGTCGATGCACTTTTGTCGAACATCGATCACACTGTCGACCATCACGATAATACCCCCATGACGTCCGTTCCATGGGATACAACGAACAGTATCATGCTCGGCAAGATTTTCTGCGCGTAATGGAATCACTAGCTGAAGCTTTGCGCCAGGTGCACACAGTTGACGGATGTCTTCATGAAGATATATCCGGCGATCGTTGATTGTGTCGAGACTACAGAGCATTATCGAACCAGCTGCTTGAGGACCAACCTCTGCCGGTCCTTGTGACCGATGCAGCAGCAAGGGAGCGCCCGAAGCAAGTGCAACCGTTGGCCTGCGATCGAGCACGATGATGCTACTGCAGGTGTCTACGCTCACTACGCCATACGACTGGCAGTAGACCTGTGCCTGCAGATCGATCGATATCCAAAGCAATGCAAGCGCTGTTGCGCGTGCGAACGTTGTACCCGAACTCATCGAAGTAATCTCCATCGTTGGTCTGCCGCGTCGTACCAGATCGCATGTACAACATCAGCAACAAGCTCGGCGGGAACTTGTCCTGGTAGCAGAAGTCGTTGATTCGGCGGTACGGTCGGTTCGTCATGCAGTAGGATGATGGGTCCATTGATCGGAACAATGTGCACAACAGAGCCAGCCTGCTGATTGGCATTGATGCCACCAATCATTGCGCCGTTGTTTGGTACGTTTATTCGAGAGACCCCACCAACGGTAGCATTGATGATATTCATGTTTCCGACGATATTGAATTGTTCATTTGCAGGGGGCAAACAGACCTTTGTGATGCGTGCCTGTCCCGATAGCGTTGCATCGTGCATATAGACGGTTGACTGACCTCGTACGCCGCCAAGTGGCGAGCGAATGATGCTATTGGGCAAACTCTCCGTCGTGCCACCCAGCACTACATCGCCTCCCAAAGCAACCAGGGCAAAGGAGAGACTATCGCCGAGAAGACATCCGGCAATCGCGCAGTACGACCCCGCTCCTGACGTATGCACATCCCCAAGAACACCAATTGACATGCCCGAGTGCAATGTGTTACGACTCACTGCTCTGCCGTGCATTCCGATTGAAAGTGTCTGCGTTCCACCGGGGCCAGCGCGCACGCTCTGACCAAAGACGCCTACAAGCGTATCGGCACTAGCCGATGAGTTGCTTGCCGCATACCCCATGAGCCCAGTGCGCGTTCGCATGATAAGGGGCTCACTTGATGATGACTGCGAAGCCCCGATGATGCCGGTACCATTCGTGTTAGCGCGTCCAATCACCCCGACATGTTCCGTTCCTGACACAACGACCTCGATGCCGCGCCGAGGTGCATTCGTACCACCGATCTCAATTGCTGTTCCGACTCCGGCATTGAGGGCATTGTAGCGTATGCCAAGACCACCCGTGATGTCGAGTCCAGTCTGCAGTGTCGGTCTGCTCGAGCCTTGTTGTCCCCCGATGCGAATGCCTGTGCCTATGCCGTTGGCCTGACTTGCTATGACAATCCCAGCATGCTCACTTCCCGTGAGCCCAATGTCTCTGATGCTGATTCCCGTGCTTTGTTGTGTACCTGACATTGAGATCACTAAGCCCATGCCAGCCGATGGTGCAACCGAACCGATGCGGACCTTTTCACTGCTATGGGCTCCTACTGCTTGCCCAATACTTAGCGGACCAAGCAACCACGTGCCCCCTTGCGAATCAATCTCGAGTGATCGAATCTGTCCAAGGGGGCCCGTAGATACCCTGATGGGCATGCCATGCTGCGAAGAGCTGATGATCGATAGCGGTGCGTTACTGCTGTTCAGGAGTGTTGTGGCTGATAGCGATTGTCCCCATGACGAAGAGCTCGCACCCGCCACGAATAGCAATATCAACGAGAGGCTTGTGATCATCGCGCGGCGCATGGCGGTAGACTCAGAATGGTGGCAGAATGATCCAAGCAATGCGGTCGGCCGAGCCGAGAGGCACAGAGGTTTCAACGGTGAATGTGTCGGCAGCCTGGTCTATTGCTGTGACCGATGCACTGATAGTCGTGCCCGCAGGGTTCATCATCGATACCATCGGAACAAACGTTGGTCCGATGTCAATGCCGGCCGGAATCACGTGAATGTACTGTCCAGCTGTTGGGGTATACACTCCACGAGGTATGTTCGACATATTGGCTTGCCACGACAGAACACCCGAGCTTGTTGCGTGCAGAACCATGCCATCCTTTGCTGGCGGCGCATCTGGGAGTGTGTAGGTGATATCGGTCGACTGGGCAGCTGCCTTGAAGGCTGTGTAGTTTGAACCTCCCGATGATGGCTCTGCAAACCTTAGTTCTGTTGCCTGTCCAGCATTTGAAAGAAGGACGGTTTTTGCAATGTCAAGACCAGCTTTGGGGGTTGTCGTTCCGATACCGATGTATCCCTGAGATGGCCCTGCCGATCCGATGATACGCAGAGCCTCAGTGGCATTGGCTGCAATGATGAGATCTTGCGCATTACTTGTGCCGAGATACTGCTGTCCAGTTGCTGTACCGGGTGTAGCGATCGTCGTGCCTGATAGAGCCCAGAACTCGTTCGACGTCCACCCCAACGTGGCCGTTGTTCCAGTTGCATTCTGAATTGTCAGCGACTGGCCCGCGGTGCCGATGGACGTCGGCAGTACAATTGTGTACCCCGTGACACCGGCAGCTGGTGGTGCAAGTGAGATTGTCTCCGGTTGCGCGTTGCGTAGTTTCAGTGTTCCAGTAGTTATGCTCTGCGAGAAGGCATATCCGGATCCTGCGCAAAGAAGGAAACATGTGATGAGTTGGCGAACCATTGTCTTCATAAGGGTTCAATCCTAATGGTGAATAATGATTATGGGTGGCCGATGTACCACCGCAGTGATTCGTCCGGTTGAAGCAACGCCGAGGTCTGTGCGATGTAGCAATTGCGTTGCTGGTCGTAGCGGCAATGCACGAGTATGTGGTCGCGCTTACTGTCAATTTCACAATGCATGATCTGGCCAAGCAGCATGCTGTCTTGCGGAGTGATTGAATACTCCCACCTCGTGCCGTCGCCGAAGAGAACGCCCTGCTCAAAGGCTGAGCGATGCTCGAGGATGAGCTGGTGTCCGTTGCGGCTGATCGAAATGCCTTTTCGAGCTGTAATCTCGACTGGTCCCGCGATTTCATTGATTGATGTCACGATGCCCGTGGCACGTGGATCAAGCGAGGCGGCCATGTGCGCGAAGCCGGCGGTGTGTGCGAAAGCATACGGAACAACATGATGACGATTGGTTGGCTCTGCTGCCCCATCAAACTGCACACTGATCCATGCCTGTCCGCGTTCAAGAAGTAACGTGGGCAAGGGGCTTGCACTTCCCAACACGACCGTTGCCTGACCATTGGAAATGGTCAAGGTTGTTCTCTCGGTTCCTTGTGGTAACCCAGCCGAAGCCTCGTTGTACCAGCGAGCTGTAACCGGGTAGATACCATCACGAGCGTCTGGCGACTCGATGGCAATCGTTACTGCGACCAGCTCTGTAATCTGCGCAGCAGCTGAGGCAGTCGCAATGAGTAGTAATAGTATCGGTAGCATTATGACGTCGTTGAGAAGTGTCGCACACTTCTACGTGCCGTCAGCTACTTAAAACGTGACATTTTGCGGAGGTAGAATGTTGCAAGGATCTGCGACGTAAGAACGATTGTCAATCCTCCAACCTCACGTTCTACCTCGCCTTCCCACCAGAGTCCCTGAATCGATGGCAACAGCCACATGATCCAGATCAGCAAACAAACGCTGTAGATGGTAATCAATACTTGTAGTTGTCTGGGCCGGAAATCAAATGCTATAAATGCGGAGAACACGGCAGCTATGCCATAGCCGGTCACCCAAAGTGCTGCATCAATGTCGTTGAACTGCAAGGTGATGAACCAGATGAACATCCCCGTCAGCACAGCGAAAACATATCGAAGAAGCGATCTCACGAGGTACTAGAGTAACTGCTTGTCAAGACTATCGGTAAAGAAGCTCCGCCGCTGGACGAAATCCTGTAACAGCAGCCCCTTGTAATCACCAAATGTATCACCGCCTGAGCGAGATCGAAGCGCAGAGGGACTAATGGCCTTAGCGATCATCGTGCGAATCCATCGATACTCCTGCAGTGAGACCGTGTACTCGTTGAGAAGTTCAACGATCCGATTCGTGCGATTGAACTCTGGAGTGTTGGCAGCAAGTGTATCTGTGGTCTGGATGATGTGCATCATCATCTCGAGTTGTTGCAGGCGTAATATTCCGTCGGCTGGCGGCACGTATTCGGATTTGTTGACGATGCGAAGGTGTGCCTTGTCGGTTGAATCAGTGCCAATGTTAACTGCTACGCGTGCTTCCTGCACGAACGTGAAGGACTTGTATCCAAGAAAGACCAGTGCTACAAGTCCGCAGCAGAGAAAGACGATCCGCGGGTAGGATCGCTTAGCTACTTCTTCAGGATCGGGTTTCATGCCGGCTGATGTGACTTCTCGTCGAACAGTGCCTCGACAAATGTCTCTGTGTCGAACACCTGCAGGTCGTCGATTTTCTCACCAACGCCGATGTATCGAACTGGAATATTCATAGCATCAGCAATTGCCAGTACAGCTCCGCCCTTGGCAGTGCCATCTAGCTTTGTTAGGATGATGCCTGTAAGTGGAGCCACCTTCGTGAACTCACGAGCTTGCTGCAATGCGTTTTGACCAGTGGTGGCATCGAGTGCCAGAAAGATATCGTGAGGTGCTGCTGGATGAACCTTCTTCATCACGCGTCCGATCTTCTCGAGCTCCTGCATCAGTCCCTGCTTGTTGTGCAGACGTCCGGCAGTATCAATGATCACAACATCCGTTCCGCGAGCCTTCGCCGCTTGTAGCGTGTCGAATGCAACGGCCGCAGGGTCAGCGCCATGCTGCTGCTGAACGATGTCAACGCCGGCCCGTTGTGCCCATACTTCGAGTTGTTCATTGGCAGCAGCTCGAAATGTATCAGCTGCACCAATCAGGACAGACTTCCCTGCCTTCTTGTAGTTGTGTGCCAGCTTGCCGATCGTGGTGGTCTTACCAACGCCATTCACGCCAATGAGCATGATGACATGGGGCTTCTGTGATTCGTCAATCGCAAACGTCGCATCGTTTGTTGCCGATGGCGACGCAGCAATTAGCGCTGCGATCTCTTCCTTGAGGACATCAATGATCAATTCCGAGTCGGTTATCGAATCGCGTTTCACGCGTTCCTTGAGTCGTGAAATGATCTTTTCACTCGTCGTCACGCCAACGTCCGACGTAATCAGCACCTCCTCGATATCCCGCAGGAGAGCTTCGTCGATCGTTCTGCCGGAGAGAAGCGAGCGCAGCTTACCAACAAACGAATCACGTGTCTTTGCAAGGCCTTCTTTTAGCCTGTCAAAGGACAGTGACTCTGCAACGCCGGTGAGTTTTTGCTTGATTTTATCGAAGAATCCCATGAAGCCTCTTTCCGTATACCCACAAAGATAGGGCCATCAAGCCACACGACAGGTACAGAGGGATTGTGACAATTGCAGTGTCAGGATCGGCGATCATCGAAAGCGCACCAGTTAGTGCAATTGCCGTTACGGCAAGTTTGCCTGGCATCAGCGATGGTAACACAAGTTTGTTCGTTCTCTGTAGCCACTGCGCTGCAACAAGGATAATCAGATCACGCGATACAATTGCCCCGACATACCATGCTGGCAAACGCCCCTTCATCAGCAAGAGAACCACGATAGCACCAACAAGAAGCTTGTCGGCCAAAGGATCAATCACCATTCCCCACTCGCTGACTGTCTTCGTACGTCGTGCAAGAAATCCATCTAGCCAATCTGTCCATGCAGCGATAATGCAAAGCCAAAATGCCAGGACGTACTGATCCGAATACAGGCACATCACAACGGGAACTGTCATCAGACCCCGCAGCGCAGAGATCGCATTAGACGCTGTAAGGAGTGTCCCTAGTGGTTTTTGTGGTTCGCTCATGCAGAAGTGTCAGAACGGTAATGATGACAGATGTTGTAAGGCCCACAAATATCGGTTCCCCAAGCTTGCCAACGAGGGAAATCATTGCGGCAACTGCCGGAGTAAGCAGGGTTAGCACGATATGTCTTCGCAACCCTCCACACAACTTCGTGTACGAGAGTACTAGCGGCACCAGTATCGCAGCGACGGCGATCGACCCGCTGTAAAAGATGATATCAATGATACTGGGGACGATGTAGGCAATGACTGTACCGACGATCGACACAACAACAAGTGCTGTGCGATAGCTCTGCACAGGCCCCAAACGCTGAGCGAGTTGGGGCGCAACATCGCGGGCAAGCATCGTCGCGCTTGAAAGTGCGTATCCATCCAACGTGGACATGACGGCCGCTAGCAGTGAGGCAAAGAACAGTCCGTTAGAGATGGGTGGCAGCACTGCACCAGCGAAGGACAGGTACGACGACGTTGGCTCTGTAGAAGGTGCGTATGCGACGATGTAGAGTCCGGCCAGCAGCTGTAGCGAGTCGTATACAATCCAGCAAAAAACGCTAATAGCCAATCCACGACGGGCAACGCGATCGCTTGCAGCAGCAACAGTGCGGACAAAAAAGTTGGGATCGATGAAGGTCTGCATCGCGATAACAAACCAGCCAAGCACTCCCGTCCACCCAATTGCACCTGGAACCTCTAAAGCAATAGGTGGTAGCGACTTCCACATTGTAACGGGGCTTCCAAACTCTGCGATTGCATGACCCACTAGCAGCAGCATACCGAGGTACATCAGAATCACCTGTACAACATTTGCATACACGTCGCTGCGGAGTCCACCCCTGACGATGTAGGCAATCGAGATGATCGTTCCTAGGATGATGCTTGGCAGCAGTGGCAGGCCAAAGGCTTGCATGAGCAAAATCCCCATCATCAGCTGGTAGCTCGCTGGGGTCGTGATTACGAGCAAGAGTAGCGCTACAATCATTCGCCCCTTTGCACCATAAGTGCGACCAAACTGCTCAGGTATCGAGACTGCTTTTGCCTGATGAATCCGCTTTGATAGAAAGCCGGCGTAAAGGAGAGCTACGACATAGTAGGGTACGCCAAAGCATAGGATAAACGTAACACCGTAGCGCAGAATAAACTCGCCTGATCCGAGAACGGCCCCGTACCATGTTGCAACGAGCGAGGCAACAAAGAAAGGAATGGTAAGCGTTCTACCTGCAACGATAAAGCCTGCAGCATCAGCGGCTCTTCCGCGTCGCGCAGCAAGATACACGGCCACAAGTGATGCAATCACAACAACTACGTCAGATGTCGAGAGCATGCTGATCGTTCCGCGAAAGAATGTTGTTTAGGAATGTCATGCGATGAACGGGGCTTGCACCATGCATGATGATTGCCGCTCGGTGAATCTTTGTTGCATATCCCTTATGCACATCAAAACCATAAGCGGGGTATTGTGCGTGAAGATTGCCTGCCATGATAGCATCGCGTGTTGTCTTGGCGATGATGGAGGCAGCCGCTATGCTCGGCGAGCGTGCATCCCCTCCTACGATGGTTGAGACTGGAAGGGGATGTGGCGGAAATCTGTTTCCGTCGATGAGCAGGTGAGGTTTCTCATTACCTACATGCAGTCCAGCGAGACAGGCCTCAATCGCCTGGGTCATAGCTAGGAATGTAGCCTGAAGAATATTGATCGCATCGATGCGCTGTGCATCCACGATGCCAACCGACCAGGAACGCGCAGACGCTATGATCAACTCGCGCAGATGCTGCCGAGTCTGGGATGATAGTTTCTTTGAGTCGTTCAACCCAGGTGGAATAGATGCCGGGTCAAGAACAACGGCTGCAGCTACTACAGGCCCTGCAAGCGCACCACGCCCCGCTTCGTCAACACCAACAGGCGTCGATCCCACATTCCATAGTGATTGTTCGTAGTCCAGCGTCATGACGCTGGCAAACCTACTGCTGCGCGATGAGTTGGAGAAACTCTGTTCGAAGTGCAGGATTTGTTGCAAGCTCTCCACGCATTACGGAAGTGACCATAGAGCTGGAGTCATGTGCTTCCACACCGCGTGCAATCATGCAATAGTGCTTTGAGTCTATGACCACACCAACGGCTACTGGGTCAAGGATTTCGACAAGGAAGTCAGCTATCTGTTCGCCCAATTCCTCTTGGATCTGACCACGACGTGAGAACCATTCGACGATACGTGTAAACTTCGAAAGGCCGATCACTTTTTCGCGAGGGATATAGCCAATTGCGCAGGTTCCACTGATAGGCTGCCAGTGATGAGAGCAGACACTCATCACTTTGATGCCCTTCGAGATCACGATCTCCCCCACTTGACGACGGTTTGGAAACACCGTGATCTTGGGAGCAGCTGAAAAACGCCCATCAAACAACTCATTCACCCACATTCGCGCCAGGCGAAATGGTGTATCCGTGCTGTTCGGATCGTTACGGTCAATCCTCATAACGTCAAATATCTCGGAGAACTTTTGCTCGACTGCCGCGATCATCTCTTCCTTTTCCTGGGCGCTCAGGGGCATGTTGCCATTGGCGTCGAAGAGTTGTTGACCCGAGCGGCTTTGCGTTGGGTAGAGATTACCCGCCTTGAGAAGCTGACGCTCGAGTTCCGCATCGTCGAGATCTACGAGAGAATGTAGTCTTGCACCTTCGGAGTTCATACGACCTCCTGCAGATTGTAGGCATGTGTTGCTGGGTAGCGCGGCACGGAAACGGGTGCTCCAAAGTACTCAGCGCTGTTTTGTTCGGACTCAAAGACGCGCACACAATGAAGCTCACCGCTTGGGAGGCGGTGCTCCAGCTGTTGCCAAAAAGCAACGCAGAGATTCTCAACCGTAGGTATCACCCCTTGAAGAAAATCAACGTCAAAGTTCAGGTGACGGTGATCAACCTTGTTGATGATGACTTCCTCCAGCAAGGCCTTAAGCTTTTTGAGATCGATGACGTAGCCTGTTCCTGGGTCAGGAAGCCCCTTGACGGTCACTTCGAGGACATAATTGTGCCCGTGGCCCCAGAAGTTATTGCATTTGTCAAATACGTCTTCATTCCGTTCGTCTGAAAACGTTGGGTTGTAGAGCCGATGTGCGGCAGAGAAATGCGTCTTGCGCGTTACGAAGATCATGGTGTGTTAACCGTTATTAGTGCAGGTTGAGATAACAAATAACACTGGCGAAGGGTTCCTTGTGGACGATTCTACGCCTCTGATGTTGGATATTTGCAAAGGATGACAATGCAACATACAATGATTTGGCTGGCTCTGGCGGCTTTCCTTTTAGTGCGCACTCCCCTGAATGCGATGCCAAACGCGGCGCATAACGTTGGTGTGACCGAATCGGTATGGCCCGTGGCGCGACCCGAGAAGCTGTACATCGAGGGTACGATGACTGTGTCATCCCCTTCGTTGGGCTTTGAACAAAGTGCCTCATTCACTGCGGCAGTGCGGGGCGATACCGTACTCATGACCGCGCTGGGGCCGTTCGGAATCGTCGTAGCGCGTGTGTATGCACAACCTGATTCGTTTCTTGTTGTCAATTATCTGCAGCAGACAGCCGTCGATGGCGACCCACGCTCATCGCGACTCAATGACCTGCTGCCGATTCCCGTTCGTCTGGACGATATCCTGTCTATCATGAAGTGCATGCCCCCTGGCACTCCTTCCGAGTACATCGCTGGAGAGCCTAGAAATGATGGTTCGGCACTGTACACAAGGCGTGATTCCACGATGGTCGAGTTTGCCTTGATTGACAGCACCCAGCGTGTTATAAAGCAGTTTCAGCGGAAGAAGAGCGATGGAACGTCCCTGCTCAATGTTCAGTACGGCAACGTTCAGCCTGTTGAGGGCTCCGACAACGTGCCACATCGTATCAAGGTTCGCGTCAATGATGGCGAACACGAGGTTGACGTTGTTTACGACGAAGTGACAACCGAGGCACCTTCAATCAAGGGGTCCGTATTGAAGGTACCACGTTCATTTACGCGAACATCGCTTCGGTAATGACTCCTGGCATGCTGCGTTTGCTCAGTGTTATCATCATTGCCGCACTCGGCCATGATTCTGCGCATGGGCGCGCGATGCAGGATACCGTGAAACTAGCCGAGCAGTCGGCCTCGGGTACGGTCGATACGATCGTGACGTTTACGGCCAAGGATACTGCATACTTTCGACCTGCTCAGAAGACACTCCGCCTGCGTGGTGCCTCGAACGTGTCGTTCAAGACACAACAGATCAGCGCCGAAGAGATTGTTCTCAATTTTGAGAATAGCACGATGAAGGCAGCTGGTGTTCGCGATGCGAGCGGTCGTGTGGTGGGGTTCCCTGTTTTGCGCGACAACGGCGAAGAATATGCCGGCAAGGCAATGGAGTACAACTTTGTCAGCGGCAAGGGGCGTGTAGAGTTCGGTGAGACATCGGTCGAAGGGGGCTATTACTTTGGCTCGGCGATTAAGCGCATTGACGAGTCAACCGCTTTCATAGAGAATGGATGCTTTACGACGTGTGATGCCCCTCACCCCCACTTCTACTTCACCTCACCGACGATGAAGGTGGTCACCGATGACAAAATTTTCCTTGACCCTCTACTCTGGTATGTAGACGATGTACCGGTCTTTGCGCTGCCGTTTGGAGTGTTCTTCTCTCTCGAGCGTGGACGCCGCTCTGGGTTGATCATGCCCTCTCCACTGGTTACAAGTGATCGGGGCGTAGCGCTGCAGAATCTCGGATACTACTTTGCCATCGACGATTACATGGATGCCGAGATTACCACGGACCTGACATCAAAGGGGGGCTTTACGGTCTATGGTCGTGGACAATACGTTGTCGGTACCAACCTGCGCGGCAGTGCTGAGCTCCGGTTCGGCTATACGCGTTTTAATGTGCTAGATCCATTTGCCATGAACATGGGGCTGCAGGCAGCGCACTCTCAGCAGTTGCGCCCAGGCGAGTCTGTCGTGGCTGATGTTCTCTATACCACACAGCGCTTGTTTCAAAACACCTCATTCAACCCCCTCGACCGGCTGCGTCAAAATGCCAGGAGTAACATCTCCTATCAACGCACGTTCTACAACGGTATGACGTTGAACGCTGGTTACACGCGTGACCAGAACATGCTCACCGGTTCGGTGTCGCAGAGTCCGTCTGTCAACTTTGGCATCCCACAGCTCCAGCCCTTCAAAAGTCTGGCAGCGCCTGGTTCGTGGGTTGGCGATATCCAATTCACGTATCGTGCTACTGGACGTTACAACCACACGTCGTTTCGTCCAGCGGATACAGGATCCTTCGCAACAACCGAAGCATCTGTGATAGAGCATCGTCCATCTGTAACAATCACGCCACGTCTGGGCAACGTCCAGATATCGCCTTCTCTGACTTTTTCTGAGAATTGGTACTTCAGGCGGCAGACCCAATCGGTTGACGTTACTGACTCGACCACCAGAACATCCTTTGAAACAGGGTTCTTTCGAGAATACACCTACGGCGTGGGCGTTTCGGCCAGCACATTCCTCTACGGTATGGCTAAGCCGGATATCCTCGGCCTGAAGGCCATTCGACACACCCTGCAGCCAACGATCGGTCTGCAATACATACCCGATCAGTCCGACCCAGCGCTCGGATTCTATGGGCGGTACACAAGCCCCGTAACTGGGCAAGTTGTCCAGTATTCACGTTTTGGCTCCGGGGGGCAACTCGCTTCGCAGCGGACACAGGCGCTGGTCACGGGGTCGTTCCTTAACCGCGTGGCAATCAAGATAAACCAGGGCGACACAGTTGATAAACCTATTGAGCTCTTTACACTTACAGCATCTACCTCATACAATCTGGCAGCTGATTCACTGCAGTTGAGCCCTGTGTTCTTCAACCTGCGTACCCCGGCGTTGGACGAGTTTGACTTCAACGTCAACGGCGTTCTATCGCCCTATGATCAGGTACAGGCAGTCGATCCTGCCACAGGTCGACTGCAGTGGAGAGATGTCAATCAGACTTTGATCGCAGCTGGTAAGGGGCTTGCCAGACTCACCAGCCTAAATGTTCAGTTCGGAACGCGCTTTGCCGGTGGGCAACCCCAGACATCAACCCAGCAAACATCCACGGATTCAAGTGGCAGCTCGCTCAAGGAGCTCGAGCAACGATTTGATCAGCGGTTGAATGCATCGGTTCGACGTCACGACATTTTTGGCGACAGTTCTCCAGGCTGGAGTGAGTTGCAGATGCCCTGGGAGCTCTCCGCAAACGTTCTCTACAGCCTGCAACAACCCAACCCCGAGCTCGTCAACCAGTCATTGTACGTCAGTTTTCGTGGGTCTGTTGCAATCACTCCAACAATGCGCATGAGCATTACAGGCAGTTATGATGTGTTGAACCGAGAAATGATCAACCCGATCATTGATGTACAAAAGCAGATCCATTGCTGGTATCTTTCGCTCAACTGGGTGCCAACTGGTTTCAATCGCGGGTTCTTTTTACGCTTCGGTGCTAGTGCCCAACAACTCAGAGATTTCGTCATCCCTAAGCAGTCTACGCCGCTGTATCGGTAGTAACACTGTGTATTTTTGTTGCCTATGTGTGGAATCGTCGGATACATCGGAACCCAAACAGCTGCGCCCCTTATCGTAAGCGGCCTTAAACGACTCGAGTATCGAGGCTATGACTCGGCAGGTGTGTGCGTACTGTCGAAGGACGGCATGCGTATTGAAAAGCGCGCTGGACGTGTCAAAGATCTCGAGAGTATCGTCGACATTTCCTCGATTGCGGGTAATGTTGGCGTAGGTCATACAAGATGGGCAACACACGGTGTTCCCAACGATGCAAATGCCCACCCACACACCGACCAGGACGGCAGTATTGCACTGGTTCACAACGGCATCATCGAAAACTATCTGACGATCAAGAAGAAGCTTGAAAGTGCAGGGTACACGTTTCGGTCTGACACCGACTCTGAGGTGCTGGCTGTTTTCATCGGAATGCTCTACAAGACCCTGGGGAACCTCGAAGCTGCCGTTCGTACTGCCCTTTCAGAGGTAGAAGGCACGTTTGGTATCGTTGTTCTTAGCGTTCACGAGCCGGACATGATCATTGCTGCACGTCGGGGTAGCCCCCTGATTCTGGGGATCGGCGATGGCGAATACCTTGTTGCCTCCGACGCATCGGCCGTGATCGCCCACACCCGTCAGGTGGTCTACCTACAAGAAAACGAAATGGCCATTCTCACACGGAATGGCTTTTCGACGAAGACGATTGAGAACGTTGACACGCGGAGTGTTGTCGAGGAGATTGCCTTTGAGCTGGAGCAGATCGAGCGGGGCGGTTTCGACCACTTTATGCTCAAGGAGATCTACGAGCAACCCATCACCTTCCGTGACGGATTCCGTGGCAGGCTTAACGCCGAAGAGGGCTCTGTTCGCCTTGGCGGCCTTGCTCCAGTTGCTGACAAATTGCGTCAGGCAAAGCGCATCATCATCACTGCCTGCGGCACGTCATGGCATGCAGGGCTTGTTGGCGAATATTTGATCGAGCAGCTGGCTCGAATCCCTGTCGAAGTTGAGTATGCTAGCGAGTTCCGCTACCGTAATCCGATCATCAACCATGATGACGTTGTGATCGCGATCTCGCAGAGTGGTGAAACAGCCGATACGCTCGCCGCGATACGTGAGGCCAAGCTGAAAGGGGCTACTGTCATCGGCATGGTGAATGTTGTCGGTAGCACCATAGCTCGTGAGACCGATGCCGGGGTGTACCTTCATGCCGGTCCTGAAATCGGTGTTGCTTCAACAAAGGCCTTTACGTCCCAACTGTGCGTGCTGACGCAGTTTGCCCTGTTCCTCGGTCGCATGAAGGCCGTGTCTGCCCAACAAGGTAAAGAGCTAGCCGACGCACTCGAACAGATTCCTGAACAGATAACACGCATTCTCGACAATGCCGAGCCGATAAAGGCCATTGCTCATGAGTATGCCCAGGTAAGCAACTTCCTCTATCTAGGACGCGGCTATAATTTCCCAGCCGCACTTGAAGGTGCTTTGAAACTCAAAGAAATCTCCTACATCCACGCAGAAGGCTACCCTGCTGCTGAAATGAAGCACGGCCCTATTGCGCTGATCGATGAGAACATGCCCGTCGTGTTCATTGCGCCAAAGGATGAGATCTACGATAAGATCATTTCGAACATTGAAGAGGTACGCGCTCGCAACGGTCGTGTTATCGCAATTGCAGATGATGATGACGAGCACATCGCGCGCGTCGCGAACCACGTTATTCGCGTACCTCGTACGATTCCAATGCTAACGCCAATTCTTGCATCAATTCCACTTCAGCTGCTGGCTTACTACATCGCTGTAGAGCGCGGATGTAATGTGGATATGCCGCGGAACCTCGCAAAGAGTGTAACGGTGGAGTAAGGGGTAGGTACTAGGTACCCGCTACAAGGTATGTCTTGGCCCTCGCCTACTGGCTTGTATATCGTAAATTCGGCTGATCATGGCTACAGCTCAGCAACTTCTCACCGACGTACACTCTGGATCTCGAAGGGCACTTTCGAAGTGTTTGTCGATCCTTGAGAGTACACGCATGAAGGACAGGGAGCTGGCATACGACCTCTTGGCGCAATGCAAGCCCCATAACCATACTTGGAGAATCGGGATTACTGGTCCGCCCGGCGTTGGTAAGAGTTCATTTGTCGAAGTGTTCGGTCAGCTGCTTGTGAGCAAGGGCAGACGTGTGGCTGTGCTTGCCGTAGACCCTTCGAGCACACGCACTGGTGGGAGCATACTTGGTGACAAGGTGCGTATGCCTCAGCTGTCACTTGATGATCGCGCATTTGTCCGGCCATCGCCATCGAGAGCCTGCTTGGGTGGTGTTACTCCAACGACCCGCGATGCGATCCTGTTGTGTGAAGAGGCCGGCTACGATACCATCTTGATTGAGACCGTTGGAGTCGGACAAAGCGAGATCGAAGTTGCCTCCATGGTTGATATGTTTATGCTCCTTGTGTTGCCCACAGCTGGTGATGAGGTGCAGGGCATTAAACGCGGTATTATGGAAATGGCTCATGCAATCTTGGTCACAAAATCGGATATCGATGATGGGGCTACGCAAAGAGCACGCGCGATCCTCAAAAGCTCCTTGCAGTTCATGGTGCCATCAGCTGAGCAATGGTCGGTGCCAATTCAACCGGTAAGCGTTGTATCGCACCATGGAATCGACGAGACAATGTTGTCCGTCGAGGATTTCTTTGGTGTGAATCGAGCAACTATGCGGGCGTCATTGCGCGCTGAACAACGTCGGTCTTGGTTTGAGACGGCCATGCATCAGGAGCTCATGAATCTTCTGCTTGACCGCGCTGCAACTACGGCGGTCTTCTCGGAGATCAGGGAAAAGTCTGTTTCCGGAGCACTTCCACCAACAGTGGCTGTTCATCGTCTACTTGCGCATCTCCAACTAACAATATCGGAGCAGCTATGAGACTTCCCATTGCTGATTATCAAGACAAGCTTCATGAGCATGGTATTGATGCATGGATGATGTACGACATGCGTGGCAGCAACGACCTCGCTTGGAGGATGCTCGATATCGCTCCGGATGCTCATTGTACCCGCCGCTGGGCGGTTGTGATTCCATCGCAGGGACGTCCTGTAAAGATCGTTCACCGGATGGAGCAGGATCCGCTTCGACATCTTGAAATCGACACGGTACTGTACGATACGCGGCAGTCATGGTCTGATGCGTTGATGCATGCTACGAGGAACTACGCAAAGCTCGCAATGGAGTACAGTCCGATGGGCGAGATCCCCGTTGTGAGTAAGGTCGATGCCGGTATCGTCGAACTTCTGCGGTCCATGGGTAAGACTGTTGTTTCGTCCGCAGATATGTTGCAGTCGTTTACATCAGTTCTTTCTGAAGAGCAGATTGCTGGAGCCATCCTCACAGCTGGACAGCTCAAAGACACGGTCATGGATGCATTTGGCTTCATCGTTGAATGTCTTCGCGATCAAGGAAGCGTAACGGAGTATGCCGTCCAGCAGTTCATCCTCCACGAGTTTGCTCGAAAGAACCTTGTTACTGATTCATCCCCCATCGTTGCCATTGGCCCCAACGCTGCATCGCCACATTATGCCCCCTCTCTGTTGCAGACCGACACAATCACGGACGATTGTGTGGTGCTCATCGACGCGTGGTGTAAGCATGACTCTCCGGGGGCGGTGTTTGCCGACATAACGTGGGTTGGATATACTGGAGAGCAAGTTCCCCGCGATGTAGAATCGGCCTTCAAGATTATCTGCAGCGGACGTGATGCTGCAGTGGACCTGATCAAGAGGCGTTGCAACGATCGTGAACCCATCTATGGCTGGGAGGTCGACAGAGCATGCCGCGATGTGATCAATGCTGCTGGTATGGGTGATGCATTCATCCACCGCACAGGTCATAACATTGGAACCGAAGTGCATGGGCCTGGTGCGAACATGGATGATTTTGAAACACATGATACCCGCCGAATCATCCACGGTACGTCGTTCTCAATTGAGCCTGGAGTCTATATCCCAGACACCCTCGGCTTGCGCACGGAGATCGATGTGATCATCGATCATGACGGACAACCGCTGATTCCAACCGAGCCAATTCAGCACTCAGTGCTTCCTTTGTTCTCAACAAATTGGCGCTCATGAGATACGTGATTTCCGCCTTGGTGGCCATGGTTGTTGTTGCGTCAGCCGCTTTCGCCCAAGCAAATGAACGCGATCAAGCACGTATGGCTCAGGCCTATGAGCGATCGGGTGATCTACGCAATGCGGCAAGGCTGTACCAGGAGCTTTATGCAATCGCTCCAAACAACGAAATGTACTTCAACGGAGTTGTTAGAACGCTTCAAGCGCTCGATCAGATTCCGAGCTTGTTCCCTATCGTCGAAAAGCACGCCAAGCGGACTCAGCGCACGGATGCTCTCGTACTTGCAGGATCGCTTGCGGCGAAACTCGCAAAGCCTTCGGAACGCGACGCATATTGGAAACAGGCACGCGAGCTCAGTGGTGGCGAAGAGTCCACGCTCGTTTCTATCGGTCGTGCACAGCTTGGTGCGTTTCTCTTTGCCGACGCTTTATCAACATTCCAAGATGCTCGGTCTCAAAATGGGTCAGCTACGGCGTACCAGGATGAGATCATCGTCTGCCTCATGGCTACGGGCAAGATCGACAAGGCCGTTGACGAGTGCCTCGCTGACTATACCAACGAACAGGATCTCCCGATTATCGTCAAACGCTTGAGTGCAGTACTTGCCAATGAGGCTGCAGCTCCCGTGCTTGATGCCAAGCTTTTGTCGAGTCAGCCAACACCTGCCATGCTGCGCCTATCACTATGGTTCTATCGTCAGCAGCGGCAATGGGAAAAGGTGCTCGAGGCAGCTACGAGGCTTGACGAGAAATCTTCATCCCCAGGCTCAGAGTTGCTTTCGTTTGCTGACGGCGCACGGGCTGACGAACAGTATAGTATGGCCATTGATGCCTACCGCAGCGTTATGAAGCGCACTGGTGACCAGCGACTGCAAACATCTGCAGCATATGGAGCAGTACGAGCACTGGAACAAAAGCTCCGTGCCTCAAAGTCAATGAATGCAGCCGATGCACGCAGCGTGGTAGCGGCCTATGACGAGGTCATTCAACGCTTTGCCCAACACCCCATTGCTGCCGACGCTCTCTACTATTCGGCGGTGATCCTTGATGAATTTCTGAGTGATACCGATGAAGCACAGCGACGGCTGCTCCGGCTAACAAGCTTTTGGAAAGGGGCTGGCATAACCACTGATGCGGCAATGCGCCTCGCCGACATGTACCTGGCGCTCGGACAAGATTCGGCAGCGCGACAGCAACTGCAGCTCGTGCTGGATATGCGCTCGGGAGTAAATGAAAAGACCGATCTGGCGCGTCTTCGTCTAGCCGACATGGAGCTCTGGCGTGGGAACGACTCTTCTGCGATGGCACGCTACGAGGAGATCGCTTCAAACCCCAGTTCGATTGCGACCAACGATGCACTTGATAAGCTGCTGCTGTTGAATCTGCGGCAGGAAGACTCAACTGCTGTCTCGATGATCGTTGCAGCCGAGGAAGCATTTCATCGTCGAAAGTACACGGCCGCCATAGACATTCTAGCGGCACGTCTTGAAAGTATTCGCGACAACGACCTCAAGGATCGAGGAGCATACCTCGCTTCAAAATCGTGTGTAGCCATCGGCGACACGCTGCGGGCAGAACCGTTCCTGCTTTCTATACTTCAACGCATACCCGAATCGATCTTTGGTGACCAAGCACTCTGGTTGCTTGCCTCGGTTAGCGAGCACAAGAATGACATCAAGGGGGCCATGCAGTACCTCGAATCTCTCCTCGTATATTATCCCCGTTCGATCTTGATTCCCGATGCACGCGACCGCATTCGCAAGCTACGGGGCGACGTCTAATGATCGCATGCTAACCTGATTTGCAAACAAACTCATCGCTAGGAATAACGAAATGTCGACCATGACCTTTGATCAGCTCCCATACCTGCGTCCAGACATCACGGTTTTGCGTGAAACATATGCTGGGATATCTACCCGATTGACCTCTGCCACAGGTCCAGCGGAGGCTATCCAGGCCATTCGAGACTGGAACCAGTCGCGCATCGCTACCAGCACGATGGCCTCTCTAGCAGAAGTGAAATTCACGCAGAACGTTGCTTCTGAGGAATCAAAGGCGGAGAAGCTGTTCTTTGACGAGCATTGGCCATCAATCGCCGAACTCGACACAGACATGGCCAAGCTGATCCTTGGGTCGAGCTTTGCGACACAAATCGCCCAGGAGTTTGGAGAGCTGTTCCTTCTGCGGCTCAAGAACTCTACACTCACGTTTGAGCCGTCGATCAAGGACATGCTGGTTCAAGAGTCAGAACTCAACACACGTTACAATGAGATCACGGCCTCGGCCAAGATCGAGGTTGATGGTGTTATCTACAACCTGAGCACTATTGGCAAGCTGATGATCGATCCCGATCGTGAGGTGCGTCGTAAGGCTACTGTGGCCATGTATCAGTTTCTCAGCGATAACTCGGAAGAGCTCGACGCCATTTATGACAAGCTTGTCAAGCTCCGCACGACAAAGGCCCACACCCTTGGATACCCTTCATACACTGAGTTTCGCTATGTCGAGTTCGGCCGTGTAGACTACAATGCGCAGGATGTCGAGAAGTTCAGAGCACAGGTACGAGAGTTTGTTGTGCCCCTTGCCATGGAGCTTCGCAAGGCCCAGCAGCGCCGCTTGGGGGTAGACCAGCTCACTGTCGCTGATGAAAAGTTGCAATTTCTCGATGGAAACCCTGTGGCTTCCGGAGACCATGACTGGATCGTTGAGCGCGCGGCAACGATGTATTCTGAGTTAAGCCCTGAAACGCACGAATTTTTCTCGCTGATGCTCAACTCACAGCTCATGGACCTTAAGAGTCGTGACAACAAGGCCACCGGTGGCTACTGCACCAGCTTCCCGCAATATGGTCTGCCGTTCATCTTTGCCAACTTCAATAAAACCACGCATGACATTGAAGTGCTTACACATGAGGCTGGTCATGCGTTTCAAGCCTACCAAAGCCGTAACCAGATCGTGCCTGAGTATTTCTGGCCCACAGCCGAGGCTTGCGAGATTCATTCTATGGGCATGGAGTTCCTTACCTGGCCTTGGATGAACCTGTTCTTTGGAGATCAGACAGAAAAGTTCAAATTCTACCACCTTCAAGGGGCGATTCTCTTTTTGCCGTATGGGTGCGCTGTGGATCACTTCCAGCACTGGATCTATGCGAATCCGGATGCTAGCCCGGCTGAGCGTCTTGCGGCGTGGAAGGACATGGAGCGCATGTATATGCCGTGGCGCACGGTAGCTGGCATCCCAGCCTATGATGAAGGCCGTCAGTGGCAATTCCAGCGTCACATTTACGAATCGCCTTTCTATTATATCGACTACGCCTTGGCGCAAACGTGTGCTCTGCAGTACTGGAAATGGTCCGAGATCGACAGAGAATCAGCGTTTGCTTCGTATTTGTCGATATGCGGTATTGGCGGTTCTAAGCCGTTTTTGGGAATCGTCGAGCATGGAAAGCTCACATCGCCGTTTGTTGATGGCTGCCTTAAGGACATTGTAGACTACTCCTATGATTGTCTCAAGACACGCTATCCAGACCGGTTGGCATAATCGCTTCATGCTACATGGAGTTGTAAATCGGAGGTAATAGAGTGTTGATTACGGAAAATTGACTGTGAGCGGGTATGTTTTTGCGTATTTTGCACGGTCATTCTGCTAATCACATTCTGTTACAATTTCAATGGCAACGTCCATGAAGAAGTTTACCATTTGGTCTGTGACCGCCATTCTGTGCCTAATCGGGGTACTGAATCAAGTTGTGGCACAAACAAATCCGACTCCATACGACCTCAACCTGGGTTCGTACACGATGACGCAGTGGCTGAATACGAGTGCCGCGGGTACCTATCCTGCGAACATGGCGTTTCACATGACTGCGAATATCGATGACCCAGCTGAGCAGGTTGCTATTGCAGATTATAACTGTGCTTACAATCTAACGAGCGGTGCTCGTGTCACGGGGCAAGGTACGAGTGGGTTCTCGTTTATTAACACGGGAACACTTGTTTGTAACTGTGCATACGTCGGTAGCGCTGTTCTTGCGCTCAACACCACCAACCGTGCGCAGATCAATGTATCATGGATCAGCCAGACGATTTTTGCTGGATCACGTCCATACGGCGTCCGTCTGCAATATCGCCTCGGCACGACGGGCAGCTGGACAAACGTTGTACGTGGAGGACAGTTTGTTGAATACATGGCACCGCTGAACACTAGCGGTGTTGCTACCCAGCAGACAGTTACAACGTTGCTGCCAACGGAATGTGAAAATAGGCCTCTCGTGCAACTCCGCTGGGTTTACTATCAGCGTCCAGTGTTTTCATCTGGTAGCCGTCCGCAGATTCAGGTCGACGACATCACTGTAACCTCTAACTCGCAAGTTGGTGTAGCGACGAACCTGGCCATTGAGAATATCACTCCAGCCGCGCCATCCCAAAACACCGGGTTCACCCTTCGTGTGCGCTCTGTTGATGCTCTGGGTGCAGCAAAGAATGTAACGACTGCGACAACCGTGCAGATTCAGCTGAATGCAGGCACCGGCCTTCTCTCAGGAACCCTGACGGGCGTGATCCCGGCAGGTGGCAATTTCGTTGACCTCACGAATGTGAGCTACAGTGTTGCCGAAGCTGGCGTGGTATTGCGCGCTGTTTCACTTGCAGGACAAGTTCTCACGCAAGGTGTAACAGCCCCATTGACGTTCCAGGCACCAGCTGCCTATGCCACAATCACAGGTGCAACGCAGTTCGGTTACGCCGGTGTTCCTATCAATCCGTTCACGGTTTCAGTATTCCGTGCCGACAACACAGTAGATGCCAACTACGCCTCTGTCGTTACGGTCACTCGGGTAAGCGGTCCGGGCGTTGTAACAGGCACAGTGTCTGTTAACGCACTCAGTGGTGTAGCCGTTTTTGACAACGTTAGCGTAAGTGCACCTGGATCATATCAGTTGCAGGTCAATATTCCTGGCCTGGGTACCCAGCTCCTGCCATTCACGACTGCTAATGCTGCTCCAACGATGATCACGAACATTGTTCCGCAGTTCATCGCATCGGCCCCATCTTCCACGTCAACAGCTGGTTGCGTGACCATTACAAGCCCGTGGTCATTGCCATCATTCGCTCTTGTAACGTTCACGAACCTCACACCAAATACGACGTATCGCTTGAACACAGGTTTGGCTACAGATCAAGTTCTTACGTCAACGGGTGGTGGCTTCAATCTGAACTACAACGCCAACGACAACTCATATTTCTATTCAGCTGGCAAGTCGTTGACAACGCCTGGTGAGTTTTCACAGTTCTCAACGCTTCCTGGCGAAACAACGAAGTCGATTTGGGTAAACCTGATCACATCAACGAATGTTGCCTTCCGTGAAGGAAACACTATTTTCTGGCGCGTAGCGCTCGGTGATGCAAACGGCAATCTTATCAGCCGTTATCAGCTCGCCAACACTTCTTCGGTTATCCGCACGGGTACAGCAGCGAATCAAGCAACAGGCATCGTTGATGATGCGTCACAGCTTACAGCTAAGAACTATGTGCTTCTGTATGACAACGTTGCCGGAACCGGTCGTCCTATCACTGTGGCTCTCGTTCAAGCGCAGGGTACAACAATCGCACAGCGTACCGAAACTTGGTATGCCTCACGTGAAAACCGCGCAGGTGCATGGGCAACGCTCATTCCGAACTCTCTGGCAACAGGAGTTCGTCGTATCGAAGAACGCGATGCTCGCACAAATGCCATTGTCTACGCTGTAACATCAGCAGATGGTGTTTGGAACGGTGTCCAAACGAATCCTAGCGATCTCGTTGCCTACCCGGCCGGACCTGGTGGATTTGCAACCCCAATCAATCTTCAAACACCGCGCATCACGGTTTCTGCGCCGCGCACGGGCGATACATTGTGCGCAGGCAAGACCGCGAACGTTTCGTTCGTTGCACGTGGTATGAACAACGTTACGATCGAGTTCTCTTCGAACAACGGCGCTTCGTGGGAAGTAGTGGGAACGGCACTGGCGACAGCGACGTCAGCCACGTGGATCGTCCCTGCAATTGAATATGCTGGCTCGTGCCTGATTCGCGTAGTCGGTGTTGAGCGCACAGATATCATCGGTACATCACGCTCATTTGCTGTTGCCTCAGAGGTTCGTATGGCGTCTGAACCAGCATCGAAGAACCTCTGCGTAGGACAAGATCACGACCTTATCGCATTGACGTCGGGTGCTGTTCGCGCCTATCAGTGGTACAAGGACGGTGTGGCCATCCCTGGCGCAACTGGCCCAATGTTCCGCATCAACAATGCACAGTACAACACATCAGGCGTTTATTACTGCGAAGTATGGGGCTTTGGAACATGCGGTAACACGCGCAGCGCCGACGCACACATTCGCGTCGCACGTCCAACGCAGGTTGTCAATCAGACACGCAACGCTCCAGTTGCTCTCGGTGGTACAGCACACCTTAACGTTGAAGCTGAGTTCCCTGATGAAGTTCTCTCATATCAGTGGTACAAGGGGCAGGACGCTGTTGTCGATAACGGTCGCATCCAGGGTTCAAACTCGAGCCGCTTGACGATCTCTAATGTTCAGTCATCAGATGTAAGCAACGAATACACATGCGTAGTCGTTGGTATCTGTGGAACAGCGACAACGAAGCCAGCTCGCGTCTTTACAAACGGCGTCTATGTTGAGTTCGCATCAGCAACAGTCGCTACGTGCTCAGGATCAAAGGCAACGATCTCCGGTAAGGCATATTCAAATCCGCCTGCAGCAGATATTGACGTGCGTTGGTGGTACAAGGGTTCCCCTCTTTCTGATGGCGGACGTTTCTCAGGCACAGCCACTGAGACTCTGACAATCGATCCTGTAGCTCAGGAAGACATCGGTGCATATACACTGCGTGCTGTTGTTGGCACGCAGAGCGCACAAGAAGATATCGATCTCGTGATCGCATCGGCACCAGTGATCACCGCACAGCCGCAGAATATTGATGCTTGTGCTGGTGCAACTGTAACCTTAACTGTTACAGCAAGTGGTCAGGGCAATCTCAGATACACCTGGTTGAAGGACGGAAGTCCAATCCCGGGATCTAGCGGCTCGACGTTTACGATCGCAAATGCTAACACAGCTTTGGCCGGTGCATACAGTGTAACCGTTTCTACAGACTGTGGCTCAGTTACCTCGTCAACAGCAACCGTAAATGTGCGTCCAGCAACATCGATCACGCAACAACCACCAGCAACGGTTGCTGTTCAGGTTGGACAGCCGCTAACAATTTCGCTTACGGCCACGGGTGCTGGAACAGTTCAGTATCAGTGGGTCAAGGATGGTACGCAGATCGCAGGCGAAGTTGCTCCGACGTTCACAAAGGCAGCATATGCAACAACCGACGAAGGCAAGTATTGGTGTGTTGTTCGCTCTGAGTGCGGCACAGTTACATCAGATACAACAACAGTAACAACCCGTCCAGGAGTGGTTAGTGTTGATGATGAAGCTGGCGTAGATGGAAACGTTCTCAGCGCTGTGATGCCGAACCCGGCTTTCGCTGGTGCGAATGTTAACCTGACCCTCGCTCATCCTTCATACACAGTCATCACACTCGTTGATGCGACCGGTGCAACAGTTGCCACCATCGCTTCGATGAATCTGGCCTCTGGCACACATGCCTTCGGCTTCGATGCGTCACAGTTTGCAGCAGGTATCTATCGTTTGGTAGCATCTGTTGGCAACGTAACGCTCGTGCAGCCCGTTGCCATCGTGAAGTGATACCCCTAACACTTCATTGCTGACTCTTCCAAAAAGGGGGTGTGCTCTGCATGCCCCCTTTTTTCGTACCACCACACCACCCCTATCTCGAAGTGTGTATGATTCGTATACATCTCATTGTCTTGTTCGTTTTTGCGATCATTTCGGCGCAGACAGGTGTTGCGCAGGACATGGTGCTCAGCGAGTACTATAACATCCAAGATGAAAACGGCGAATGGACAGAGGTCGTTGTTGTAAAAGACAACCTCAATGCTGTTGGGTTTGTGGTGTTCGATGCCAACACAGGGCAGGTAGCGCGGATGGGTGGACCCAAGTTCAAAGACATTCCTCTGTGGCGTAACCTTCGAGCTGGAACAATCATTGTCATCTGGCACAGAGCGATTCCTGCAGGTGTTACGAAGGACATCGACCCTCGTGATGGTTACCTTGAGGTCTCCAGCAGGGATACGGACCTCTTTACGATATTTCTTTTTCCGACAGCTACCATGGAGGCAGCTGCCTTAAACATTGCCAATGATGGCGATGTTTTGCAGATCATTGATGGAAACGACAACCACGTGCATGCACTTGGGCATAACAAGCCAACTGGTGCTGCGTATAATGCCATCCCGTCTCCCAAAGCAAACTTTGACTCAGGTAGTGTTGGTGCCTCGCGATCCAATAGGGTTACGGGACGAACACTGGGTGCTTATGGAGTTGGCATCACGAAGGACTCGGCAGTAGCAGGCTTTAACGAGTCAAGGGGCTTACCCAATCGCTTCGATCTTGCCCGAACAAACATGGGTGTCAAGAACATCAACCATTGGTTCTGGCGCGAAACGCGAGAGCCAATTTGGACAGCCGCGCCAACGGTAAGCGTCATAACGCAAAATGAAAATTCAATAACTATCGGATGGACACCGGTTATCGACGGCTATCCGCAGGATTCTACAACAGGCTACATGATCTTGCGCGATACGCTCAACTTTGCGTCGTTCCCTGCCAACGGTGTCATTGATGGTACTATCATCACCAAGGGATCGAAGATCGGTTCGGCAACCGTCGTTGACGTGCGCCCAACGATTGCAGGAAACCAATACAAGGACTCTACAAACATTGCGTGCGGTGTATCGTATACGTACCGTGTTTATGGTTACCGATACCGCCGTGACGATATCTTACCCACAACAGACGATACCACGGCCCGCGGCCGTCAGTACACCGAGCTACGGTATGCTCAGTCATCGCAGATCACCCGAACAACGCCAGCAAAGCCCGTGATAGCGGCATCGAAGATCGAGATTTGTCCGGGCGACACACTTACACTATCGACAACATCGGTTGCAGACCGATATGAGTGGACGCTCAATGGTGTTTCACTAGCCGTTGGAGGAACAACACGTGTTATCGTTCGCGAGCCGGGAACATACCGTCTGAAGGTTTTCGGTGCTGGTTGCTCTGCACTTTCCGATGAGATCACCGTCAAGTTGCTACCTGCCCCCTCTGTCGATGTCTCACCGGCTGGCCCTCACACGATATGTGCGGGAGATTCTGTTGTGTTGACGACGTCGGCAAACGCAGCAACATTTGAGTGGCTGCGAGATGGATTTATCCTTCCCGGTGCTACCTCACGAACATTGGTGGTCCGCCAAGCCGGCGACTACCAAGTGCGCATCGCAACCGCAGCCGGTTGTCCGGGCATTTCACCATTGGTCCGCGTTCGAACCTATGACGTAAAGCTACGATCGGTGCCAAGTACGCTGAACTTCGGTACACTCGGTCAATGCAAGTCGGATACGTCGCTGTTTGTTGACGTGTTCAATGACGGTACATCGGCCCTAACAGTAACGAACGTAGCGTTACCGGTAGGTTTTGCGCTTGTTGCGCCGCCACCAGGATTTCAGGTGGCTCCTGGAAAGTCACAACGTGTGCAGGTAGCCTTCAGTCCGTCCGGATCCGGAGTCTTCAACGGTACGGTGGTCTTTACAGCTGCTCCTTGTGGTGTGCGTACAACTTGTGCTGTGAGCGGCGAGCGCACTGCCATCTCTGTTGCCGTTGATCGATCACAGGTAAACTTTGGTACGTTCGCGTCGTGCCCAACATCGAATACACGTGTTGATTCTACGTTCCAGATTCGTAATAGCGGCTCAGATACGATCTACGTTGGCGTTCCACGTGTTGATCCCCCATTTTATCTTTTGACGTCGTTCACAGGCGCAAAGGCTCTGCCACCGAATCAGGATCTTGCAATCCAGATTCAGTATCGGCCGCTCGGGCCAGACCTCGATCGAGGTGTCATTCAACAGATTGCTTTTCCGTACACATCGCGAGCATGTCGCGATACGCTACGCGCCCAGATACAGGCGGCCAGTTACGTGCCACGTATCACTATTGCGCCAGATGAACTAGACCTTGGGGTGGTACTTGAGTGTGCTGCCGTTGTTGACACGGTTATTGAGGTCACGAACACTTCCCTCGTGCCAATAACAGTTACAAACGTTATCGGAAGTGGCATAACCTATGCCAGTGGCAACATTGTTATCGATCCGAAATCAACAAAGAGTATCCCTTTGTCGATCGCACCCGTTGGGCAAAGTGGTCCATTCTCGATCTCCGCTCGCGTTCAGTTTGGTCCGTGCGCATCGTCAGATTCGATTGTGATCTCAGGAACTCTACTCAAGCCCGAGTATACTTCCTCGACACAGGTTCTCGATTTTGGAACAATCCTCCTCTGTGATACGACCAGGTCGTCAACGCGCGTTGTGTCCTTTGTCTCAAGGGGCTTGCTCGGATTACGTTCACGCGTAAACAGTGTCAGCATGGCACAGCCGTTTACATCTGATGTAGTTACAGGTGCATCATTTGGCGATACGCTCACGGCCTCGGTTACCTTCCGTCCAACGAGTGAAGGAGTGTTTACAGATACGCTTGAGCTTGTAATTGGACCTTGCAGCACCTCCGTAAATGTGGTTGTGACTGGGACATGTGCCAACAAGAGCAGGACGCTACGTGTTACGAATGCCAACTTCGGGACGATCATTCCAGGGCAGTTCCGCGATGAACAGGTGCAGATTCAGAACACCGGTAGCGCACCACTAGACTTGCCTGCTCTCGGTGGCGTTCGGGCACCGTTTACGATCGTGGGATCTACACCAGCTCTTCCAGCAAGGCTGCTTCCAGGCGAGACCGCGGTTCTGACAATCCGCTATACCTATGCCGGTTTTGCGCGTAGGGACACAATGACATTGCAGTCGATTACTACTGCCCCATGTCCGGATACGATCGAGCTGCAAATGTTTGGCTCCACGCCCGCCAAGGATACCTTACGGGGCTTGCAGGTAATCGCACCGCAAGATGTGGTGGTCCGCGCAGGAGACGATGTGGACATCCCATTGCAGTTAACATCACCAAAGCCCCTTGACTCTCTAGGTATCTTCTCGATGACGATTGATCTGGCGTATGACCCACAACTTTTCAAGCTTGAGTCGGTGCCGCAATCGCCGACGGCCAGCCAGATCTCAGCCAATGAGACCTCACCCGGAAAGGTTAGGATTCAGATCTCATCAACAAATCCAATCGTAGCTGCCAATCCATTGATCACACTTCGTGGATCCACCTATGTAGGACCTACGCGTTCAACGCCGCTTGCAGTTGATACCGCATTTGCAACTGGCGTGCTGATTGATGGCATTGATGGCAAGTTGACGGTGGTACCAGACTGTGATATTGATGCTTCCACCGCGGGTGTCGGCAGACCTATCGTTCTGCGTGTCACAAGTGTTGCGCGTGACGCTGTGCATGTTGTGTACTCAGTGTTGACAGATGAAGAGACGTCGTTGATGCTGACCGACTTAACGGGCAGGGCATCGACCATTAACCTGCCGTTCACAAGACCGGGCAGCCACGAACTGGACCTCTCAACAAGTGAGCTCGAGTCTGGTGCATACACGCTGATCTACCGCAACGGTCGTCACATTCGGACCACCACATTCATCATTTCGAGGTAGTACGTTGAACGTTCTTATCACCGGTGCAACCGGGTTCGTTGGCAGTCATGTTGTTGATGTGTTGCTCGAGCGCGGACACGACGTCTTCTATATTGCACGATCGACCTCAAACATGCGTTGGCTTGAGGGCAAAAAGGTAACGCGCGTTGATGGTTCTCTCTTCGACGTTCATTCGCTCAAGGATGCGGTAACAGGCATGGATGCACTGATCCATGTGGCAGGGCTGACCGCTGCGAAGAATGAAGCCGAATTCCGTAAGGGCAATCTCGATGCAACGCAGAATCTTATCGATGCCGTACGCGCCTACAACCCGGGACTCAAGAGCTTCGTGCATACTAGCTCATTGACGGTGTGCGGTCCGGCCGCTTCACTCGAGCGCCCAACTACCGAAGATCAAACAGATCTGCGTCCGCTTACCGCCTATGGCAGAACGAAGAAGCTTGCCGAGGATGCCGTTCGTCAAGCCACGGACATCCCATGGACGATCGTCCGTCCACCAGCTGTTTATGGCCCGCGTGACAGCGCGATCCTATCGTTTTTTCAAGCAGTGCACAAGGGGCTTGCAACACTTATCGGCTTTGGTGACAGCCGTGTTAGCCTTGTGCACGCCAGAGATCTTGCCCGTGGCATCGTAATGGCAATGGAGCAGCCGGTTGCCATTCACCAAACGTATTTCATTTCGTCTGACGAGTTCTACTCGTGGCCTCAGATTGTTGATGTGACAAAGACTGCAATGGGCAAGTCGTTCGTGCTGCCTGTTCGTCTTCCACACAGTCTTGTTCTCGGGATCGCCGGCACAGTAGGCTTCTTTGGGAAGCTATCGGGCAAGCCCCCTGTCCTGGACTATGAAAAAGGTCTTGATCTGATCCAACCCTACTGGATATGCTCCTCTGAAAAGGCACGACGCGAACTTGGATACCGTCAAGAGGTTTCGCTAGAAGACGGCATTCGCGGAACGGTGCACTGGTACAAGGAGCACAAGTGGCTGTAAGGCGATTCTGGACGGGCATCACGGGGCTGAGTGTAACGCTGGTCGTGTTGCTGCTGTGTTTTGTATACTTCGCGCTCAAGATTGCAACCCGGAGTCACCCAGAGCCTCTCTCCGAGACAGCAACTGCTGTGCTCGATTCCACGATGGTTTACCGCAACTCTTTCGGCGTTCCACACATCGTGGCGAAGAATAACCACGACGTTTTCTTTGCGCAGGGATACGTGCACGCGCAGGATCGACTCTGGCAGATGGACCTCTGGCGAAGAACGGGCCGCGGTCGTACGGCAGAGATTTTCGGCAAGGAAGGCGTCACGATAGATGCATTCTTGCGTTCGCTCGAGATACGCACGATTGCCGCACGCCAAGCCCGGACGATCAGCAAACGATCGAAAGAAATTCTGCAAGCCTACGCAGACGGCGTGAATGCCTACATCGAGGAGAACAGTGAGAATCTTCCCTTTGAGTTTGATGCACTGGACTATATGCCCGAGCCTTGGACGATTGAGGACTGTCTGATTGTTGGACGTGTCCTTTCCTTTGAGTTGAGCCTGTCCTTCTGGACTGATCTGGCATTTGCACAGATTGATTATGCAAAGGGTCCCGGTGCATATAAGCGATATGTTCCACGTACTCAGCGAGGTCCTTACGTTCTTGATACTACCTACACGAACGTACGCTCCGGCGCTGATTCGCAGACAGTTGCACAGCTAGGTCCCTCAATAACAGCGCCTTCGGCTTCAAACAGCACGTCAATACTTACCACGCTGCGGGCTGTTCGAGACATGCTTGGCCTGCAGGGATCGGGATATGGCAGCAATTGTTGGGCTGTTAAGACCTCATCTGGAGCACCTATCGTTGCGAACGATCCCCATCTTTCTGTGTCGATGCCTGCCAAGTGGTATCAGGTTCACCTCAGTTCACCAAAGCTTAATGTGCTCGGTTTGAGCATTCCAGGGCTCCCACTTGTGTTCTCGGGTCGCAATGATAATCTGGCATGGGGCTTCACGAATGTAATGGCAGATGACATTGATTATGTCGTGCAGCGGCTTGATCCCAAGGACCCTATTAATTACTACATCGACGGTGCAGGTGCTCGCAGGAAGTTTCGCTACCGTGATGACACGATCAAGGTCAAGGGTACGGCTGATACGATCATCAGCATTCGATCAACAAATGTCTCCAGCGTGATATCCGATCACCATCTTGGCAAGCACCCTGAGATACTCTCTGGATTCACTCGTCCAGTTGCAACTGGTTTCATTACTCAGGAGAAGCGTTCTTCTCAGCCAACATGCCTAACGTTTCGCTGGACCGCTCAGTATCCGAGCGACGAGGTCCTTGCGATGTATACGATCAATACGGCTTCGAGCACATCCAAGGCAATCTCTGCTTTATCGGCATGGGGCTCGCCTGCGCTCAACTTTACCATCGGTAGCAGGTCGGGTAGCATTGCCAATGTTGCTGCAGGTCTGCTTCCTCAGCGAGGATTTTCCGACCCTCATGTTCCAATCAGCAATGTCTATGCAGGCGGTGACTGGTCCGGCGTGTGGCAGCTTACTGCGTTGGGCGTCCTTGAAAATCCCCGACAGGGCTGGGTTGGTAGCGCCAATAATCCGACATCTCCATCAGCCCCATTCATCACATCGCTCTACGAACCAACTTCGCGCATTCTTCGGTTGCGCGAGCTCATGGGGCTCTACAAAGACCCGAGTGTTCGGGATGTGCAGATGATTCAGCAGGATCTGAACTCACCCTATGCGTCCTCAATGTTGCGAAAGGTGCTGCCGATATTGCAACGAGGCGTCAAGAATATGAGCCCGGAGCAGAAACACGCTCTGTCGTTGCTGCAGAAGTGGGACGGTACGTTCTCCCCTGTGGACAAGGCAGCGAGTGTTTATGCTGTCTTCTTGCAACGGCTGATGTGGTGCACCTTCGTCGATGAATTGGGTAAGCCTCTGTACTACGACTATGTGCACCTTGCCAATCTTCCATTGCGACGCATCGAAGAGTTATTGGAGCAACCACAGGATACGCTTTGGGATGATGTACGAACAAAGAGCCGCGAGGATATGCGCTGGATTGTGATTCGTTCATTTGCCTACGCTGTGCGTGACTTGCAGATGCACATGGGCTCAGACCTTGATGCCTCGGGCGAGGGATGGCAATGGGGCAAACTGCATTCAATCACATTTCCACACGTCTTTGGCAAGAATGCTCTGATGAAACCTGTAATGGATATCGGTCCATTCGAAATAGGTGGTGCGCAGACAACACTCAACAATTCAGAGTGGAACGTTGCAACCGAGGACTCAACTGCGGTGACATTACCAACTCGTGTTGCGCCGAGCATGCGCGTGATCTCGCATCTGGCAGACTCGATTCAGTACGTTGTTGTGCCAGGGGGCTCGTCAGGCCAACCATTGCATCGACACTACAGCGACCAAATGCAGCTCTGGCTAAAGGGTGGTTACGTGAAGATTCCCGTCAGTGCTGAGCCAGATGTTTCCTTTCAGCTTTACCACGTATTCACTCCCCGTTAGGGTGCTTTGCGTATTTTGCGCGTCAAGCGTTTTTCGTCATTCAACAGTACGAGTTTGATATGTCCGCAATCGTTTCCGTGGCCGCACGCCGCACAGTCAAGGCAGATGCGATCGTTGTTTTCGTTCCACAGACAGAACGTCACTTCAAGGCAGCCGAAAAGGCTCTTGTAAGCGAGATCCCGCACCTTCATCCGGTATTCGCCTCGAACGACTTTACCGGCAAGTCGTTGCAGACAACGTTGGCCTATTGTGGATCATCAATGGCTGCGCCACGAATCATCATGGTCGGACTTGGTGAAACGAACTCTGTTCGTGTTGAGACCATTCGTCGCGCTGCAGCCGCGGGTGCAAAGCGTGCCGCCGCTTCCGGCTGCACGCATGTTGTGTTTGACTGTGCAACGGTTAACAGCATTGATGCTCAAACAATGGCTCAGGCTATCGTCGAGGGGTCGCTACTTAGCCAGTATGCGTTCGACAAATACAAGACGATAAAGAAGAATGGCAATGGCGGTAAGGTAACCAAGGTCACTATCATTACTGACAAACCTCATCAGAAGGCTGTCAACAAAGGTGTCGAAGCAGGTCTTGCAATTGTAGACGGTGTAACTCTGGCTCGTGACCTTGCCAACGCGCCAAACAATGAGATCTATCCTGAGACACTCGCCAAGAAGGTCCAAGAAGTTGGACGTAAGGCTGGGTTTAAGACAACAGTCCTTGATAAGAAGAAGATTGAAGACCTCAAGATGGGTGGTCTACTTGGCGTGAATCAAGGCAGCGTGCGTCCACCGGTGTTTATCGTGATGGAATACATGAAAGGACCGAAGTCAGAAAAGCCACTTGTTCTGGTCGGTAAGGGCATCACCTTTGATACTGGCGGAATTTCGATTAAGCCAGCAGCCGGCATGAGCGATATGAAGAGCGACATGCACGGTGCCGCTTCCGTGATCGGTACGATGTGCACCATAGCCAAGCTTGGTTTAAAGCGTAATGTTGTTGCACTCGTGCCATCAACAGAAAACATGCCAAGCGGGACTGCACTCGTACCCGGTGATATCCTCACATTCATGAACGGTAAGACGGCAGAGATTGATAACACAGACGCTGAAGGCCGCCTCATTTTGGCAGATGCCCTCTGCTATGCTGATCGGTATAATCCGAGTGCTGTGATTGATCTTGCGACGCTCACAGGTGCTGTTGTGATCGCACTCGGTACGCTGACCACAGGAATGATGGGCACAGACACCAAGACAAAATCACGTCTTAAGGCGGCAGCAGAAAAGACAAACGAATACGTCTGTGAACTGCCACTTTACGAAGAGTACGAAGAACTTATTTCCAGTGATTACGCAGATATTAAGAACTCAGGCGGACGTGAAGCAGGCTCAATTACGGCAGCACTATTCCTGAAGCACTTTGTTACCTACCCATGGGTACACCTAGATATTGCCGGCACTGGAATCAAGTCGAAACCGTCGCACTATACGCCCAAGGGCGGATCTGGTGTCGGAGTTCGTCTACTGACGGAAATGTTGAGAAACTGGTAAGAACAGAGCAGCGA
>CAZAGH010000011.1:44504-50864 GCA_964484755.1 uncultured Melioribacter sp.
AGCGAGTAGCGAGTAAAACAAATGGATGATCTGCGTAAAGAATTTGAAACAGAGGCACTGCCGCACATGTCGGCATTGTACTCGTTTGCCGTTCGCTTGACACGCGACCGTGATGATGCCGCAGATCTCGTTCAGGAAACGTACCTCAAAGCTTTTCGGTTCTTTGATAAGTTTGAACGCGGAACTAACTGTAAGGCATGGTTGTTCCGAATTTTGAAGAATTCGTATATCAACAGGTTTCGGAAGACATCCAAAGCTCCCGATACCGTCGAGTACGACGCAATTGAAGAATTTTACGAGACAATTCGAGACAGTAGCGTTGAAACATCGGTTCTAGAGGAACAGGTCTTCGACAATGCGCTTGATGATGAAGTAGCTAAGGCTATTGAGTCGCTCCCCGAGGAGTTTCGGACAGTTATCATTCTCTGCGACATTGAGAGTTTCACATACGAAGAAATTGCCGAGTTCATCGACTGTCCCATCGGGACTGTCCGTTCACGACTGCACCGTGCACGAAAACTGTTGGCTGGAAGCCTTGCCGAATACGCGAGAAAGCGCGGGTTTGATCTTCCAGAACCAGTTACGTCGCAAGAGTCAGCAATTCCTGATGGGAGTTTGAACAATGGACAATAAGCATTTCCCTGCCGACCTTAATGCTCGTTCGCACGATCGTGACGAAGAAATCACGCGGGCTGTGAGCGCGATGCTCATGAAGCGTCGCAGTTCCCTGCGGTTGCAGGTGCCTGTAGATCTGGAGCGTTCCATCCGTATGGCCATAGCCGCAGAGCAGTCTGCTCCCGAGCGGTCATGGGTAGAGGCTGCCCTGGAATGGATCAAGCGTCCCGCCGTCTCGTTCAGCATGGCTGGAGCGGCTGCCGTAGTCGTCATCGCCCTTGCCTTTTTTGGACAGCGGGTACAATCGTTGCCGGGCGAGGTTACGCACGCAGCGTTGGCCGCATTTCCGGGTGTCCACGCGGGTACGACGAAGCTGGATATAACATCATCCAGCACGCGTGAGATATCTGCATACCTTGCCAGTCACGGTGTTCAGCACAGTATATTTTACCCTGATGTGGAAGCTGAGCTTGTTGGCGCTAACATCTTTTCGGTGAACGGCTTGCCTTGCGCTGAATTGGTTTACAAGACATCAGGGCACACCATTGCATTGTTGCAAGTTGATGATAGCTCTATAGATGCAAAACGCGTCGAACTTGATCCAGTAGTCGCCGAGGATGTTGCCTACAGTAAGTGGCACTGGGCGTCCACACCAGAGAACGGGACCTTGTTTGTTTGGAAAAGCAATAGTATCATGTGTACTGTCGTCTCTGATCTTCAGATTGACGAAGTATCATCACTATTTAGACTCGAGGCTCTCTAATGAAACTCCTATCGCTTGCCAGTCTGGCCCTTGTCATCAGTGTCGTTACGATGCATTGTGCCAACGGACCGGCTCGTCCGACCACCCCGGTGAAGGTCTTCCCTGTTCAATCCGTTGGGACAAGGTCTGAAGGTAAGGCGGTTGATTTTACGTGGGTTGACAACGGTAAGAAGACGTCGTTTTTTGAGGCCACCTCTGGCAAGGTCGTTCTGCTTAACATCTGGGCAACATGGTGCCCTCCATGCCGTCGCGAGATACCTGACCTTGTTGCGATTGCGAATGAAATGGCTTCCAAGGGCGTCGTTGTTTTTGGTGTTTCGCTAGATTCGAAGGGCGATCCCGTCGCGAGTGTGAAGACATTTGCTGAAAAGCAGAACATCGGCTATATCAACATTGTCGATAACAGTTCTAATCAGATCGCAGACGCCTACGGCGGTATTCAGTCGATTCCGACGACGTTTATCATCGACCGCCAGGGTAACATCGTCCAGAAGATCGTAGGTTCACAGTCTAAAGAGGCGTTTGTCGCAGCCTTGCAGAAGGCAGGCTTGAACTAGTCGGTTCCCTATCGCTATGACCATATCTCGAGAATGAGTGGCGGCTCCTGCATTGCAGGAGCCGTTGTCGTTTGTAGCTGTGAACGGATGTCGTTGGCCAATACCTGACATCGTTGCTGATCTCGTGCATACACGCGAGCAATGGGCTGGTCTTTCTCCACAGTTTGCCCCGGGCTGACGTAGAACACGACACCTGCGGCATGATCGATCACATCAGACTCGACCATGCGTCCAGCCCCTGCTTGCATTGCCGTAATCGCAATCTCGCGCGCATGAAGATCTGCTGCAAAGCCCTTGGCAGAGCTAACCACATCAACAAATGGACACGCTGCGTAGTGCTCCATGCTGGCCGACCAGTCTCCGCCTTGGCGCGAAATCATTGCATGGAATTCTTGATGTGCAGCACCGCTTCTCCATGCTTGGGCAACCCGTTGCCGAGCCTGGTCCTCTGTTACGTTTGGGTCGGCCAGTAGTAACATTTGTTTTACCAGCTCAGTGGTGATCTCTACAAGGTCGCGAGATCCAATTCCTGCCAAGGCTGCTTCTGCCTCTACCATTTCCAGCCAGTTGCCAACCGCACGTCCAAGTGGTCGATCCATACTTGAGAAGACAAACGTTACTGGAAGTCCCACGAGCTTACAGATTTGTTGCATCGATTCTGCCAGCCGCTTCGACTTATCAAGCGTGGTTAGGAAGGCGCCCCTTCCAACCGTCATATTCATGACTAATCCGTCGAGCTGCTCAGCAAGCTTCTTGCTCAAGATCGAGGCAGTCATTAGGCTTATACTTTCGACGGTGCCAGTAACATCGCGCAGGGCATACATGATGCGATCTGCAGGAACAAGATTGGGTGTTTGTCCAGCCATGAAAAGATGATGCTCCCGAAGTAAATGGGACATCTCATCAATGGACAGGTTGACATTAAAACCAATAACGCTTTCGAGTTTATCGAGTGTGCCGCCGGTGTGCCCGAGGCCGCGTCCACTTATCATAGGCACAGCAAGACCACACACTGCTGCTAACGGGGCAAGCAGAAGCGACGTCTTGTCACCAACGCCGCCTGTAGAATGCTTGTCGATAACGGGGCGATTGGTCAGCCCCTTGGGCACCATCTCGCCCGAGCGCGACATCGACAGTGTTAAAGCGGCAGTTTCATTGGCGGAAAGGCCGCGAGTACACGCAGCCATGAGAAACGCAGCAACTTGGGGTGCAGAGACGTGATGTGATACGAGTCCGTCAACGAACCAGGCCATCTCATCGGACGTCCATTCACGTCCATCTCTCTTCTCTCGTAAGAGTTCTTTGGTAGACTTCATAGTTTCGCAGAATGATCAATACCCTAGAGCGGTGCTCACACAATCTACGAAATGACGTCCGGGCCCTGCATACCTCTCGTGGACGGGAGGATACGCGCACGTTTCTTGCCGAGGGACCCCATGCCGTCTCCGAGTTGATGAATGCCGGTATTGACCCGGTGCTCCTCGTTATCGCTGATGATGCCGATGACCATTCCCAGCAAGTATTGTCCGAAGCGCTCAGTCGCGGCATCCACGCCGTTGCCTGTGGCAGCAAAGACCTAGGGCTGATGTCAACAACTCAAGCACCGCAGGCACTTTTAGCAGTGTTTGACTATCTCGAAGAATCCCCTTCGGTTGGAAGGCGCATTTTAGCACTCGATGGTGTTAGTGATCCAGGTAACGTTGGCACAATAATCCGCACGGCGGCTTGGTTTGGCTGTACCGATGTGTTGCTGGGAATTGGCTGCGCCGATGTCTACAACCCGAAGGTCATACGCTCCACTGCAGGAAGCCTTGCCCACGTTAGCATTCGCAGGCACTGCGACCTTCCTGCAGAGCTCAGCCGTATAAAGGACCGTCCGATCATCGCTGCCGTTGTCGAGGGTGGAGAACCTTCCTATGACGTTGGTGGTTTATCCGACTTCGTTGTCGTTGTTGGTTCAGAGGCTCACGGAGTTTCATCAGCGGTCTTAACATCAGTCTCAACTCGTGTTACAATTCCGGCTGCGCACGGTGGGGGTGAATCTTTGAATGCATCGGTGGCAACAGCAATCCTGTTATACGAATTAGCTCGTCCATGAGACTCTTTACTCCCGGTCCGGTCCCGTCACCAAAGCGCGTGCTCGACGCGTGTGCTTCTGAAGTGCTCTTCCACCATGGAGAGGACTTCTCACAGGTCCTCGATAACCTATGGTCTAACCTGCGCGTTGTCTTTTCTACAACGAATCCCGTGGTGTTGTTGCCCGGTAGCGGAATGTCTGGTATGGAGGCTTGTGTTGCTTCAACACTGCATTCTGGTGACCGTGTGGTGGTCTTTCACCATGGACGATTCGGGCAGCGACTTGTTCGTATCAATGAAATTCACGGCGCGCATGTGATTGCGCATGCTGTGGAGTGGGGCCAGACATGGACACCAGACATGGTGCGTGAGCATTTGCGCACTGATCGTGATGCGGGTTCGATTGCCGCCGTCTGGTTTGTTCACAGCGAAACGTCTACGGGTGTTGCGCTCGATATGGCTTCAATCAGCTCTGTCGTACGTGAGCTGTTGCCGGAGTGCCTCTTGTTGGTCGATGGCGTCACAAGCGTCGGCGTTCAGGAGATTCTCCCTGATGCATGGGACATTGATGCAGTTTCAATTGGTGTACAGAAGGGGCTCATGTCGCCCCCTGGCCTTGCTTGCGTCTCTCTAAGTCCACGCATGCAGCGGGCTCTGCGTAGAGGGACAGACAGACACACCTACACCCTCGATCTAGCATCGTATTTGGATGCGATGTCTGATCGCAAGATGGTCTGGACACCTCCTGTAACGCTTGTGCAGGGCCTTTTAGAGGCAACTCGGATCATGCTTGAAGAAGGTCTACAGAACGTTTGGAAGAGGCACGTAGAAACGTCCACGTATCTGCACGAGCAGCTCCGTTCTCGTGGCTTTGGTGCGTATGGTGTTGCAACATCACGTGGCGTAGTCGTGGTTGCCCATGATTCGTCCGAACAGATACGAGCTCTTCTGCGTGAGCGTTTTGGGTACATCATTGCTGCCGGACAAGACCACATGCGCGGTAAGATCATTCGTATCGGAACCTGCGGGCCCTACACAATGGCAGACATGCACGATTTGCTTGTTGCGATCGACAGCATCATACCGGAGGTCGAAGCACCATGAAGCGTAGGATTGTTGTAGCCTCTGGCAACGCTCATAAGATCGCTGAACTCCAGACACTTCTTCGTGATTCAATTGATGTTGATCTTATCCCAATGACAGATGTTGTGGGCAGTGTTGAGATCGACGAAACAGGTTCAACATTTGAAGAAAACGCATTTATCAAGGCCATGCATATCCATGCCCTTACGGGGCTGGCGGTAATCGCTGATGACAGCGGTTTAATCGTTGATGCGCTTGGTGGTGAGCCCGGTGTCTACTCAGCGCGATATGCCGGCAGTAATGCATCTGATGCTGATAATCGTAATCGTGTTTCTCAGAAACTTCAGGACCTAGGTCTGGAGAGCTCAACTGGTCGGTTTACATGTGTCCTGTGTTACATCGACTCGCATCGAACGCTACTCGCTGAGGGCTGTGTTAATGGTACAATCACATCATCAGCATCAGGCTCTGGTGGCTTTGGCTACGACCCCATGTTTATCCCTGACGGGTACCATGAGTCGTATGGCGAGCTTCCACAATCTGTCAAGGATGCGACGAGCCATCGATCACAGGCGGCGTCCAATCTTGGGTTGTTGATCGGTCGTCTTGATGATCATGAGATTGAGCCGCAAGCCCCATTCATGTCGATCCTTGAAGGGGTGTGTCGTGCGTCCGTTTATGCAGCGAAAGGCGATATGACCAATCTGCGACGCGTTTTGCAGCTCTGGGTTATTGATCAAGATTCAGCAACGGCAGCATACGAGGCGATGCTTCAGACGTATCTATTCGCAGGCTTCCCTATTGGACTCGAATCACTGGCAGTTCTGCATGACATCTGCCGCGAGAGAAGTCTGACCCCTGCCACGCACAACATCGAAGCATATGATACTGGATTGTTCACTTCCAGAGGCAACGAGCTCTGCTCGAAGGTCTACGGCAGTGTCTACGAAAAGATGATGAAGCGATTCACGGAGATATCACCCGAAATCACAACGTGGACAATCGTCGAAGGATACGGGAAGACCCTTTCTCGGCCTGGTCTTAATGCTGTTGCTCGTGAATGCGCGATTGTTTGCATGCTCGCAACACTGGGTCGTAAAACACAGCTGTATTCACACGTTCGCGGAGCGCGAAACCTACAAGCAACATGGTCAGATCTGCAACTCTGTGCAGACGTCATCCTTGAATGCGCTGGCAGAGAAGCTTTCGAGCTCTTCCAACAACAAGTGACATGACCTCGTACCTCGTACCTTGTACCTCGTACCT
>CAZAGH010000012.1:0-24028 GCA_964484755.1 uncultured Melioribacter sp.
GCTTTTCGCTACGCATCGTATTCCAGATGCGGAAGTTGCGGATCGTTCCCTTGAACCATGTTCGCGAATGAGGATTGCCACCAATGGAAAGTTGCTTGAGTGCTTTCGGCGCATCGGTAAAGGTGGATCGTTTTGCGAGCTTACCATCGAGATAGATAGCCATAGAATCGTATCCATTGGATACGAGTGCCACATGTGCCCACTTGCCGAGACGTGACTCGTAGGATGTCGAAACACGTCCGCTCTCACGCCAGTCGCCGTAATCCCAATACAGCGTTTTGTCGCCCCATGGAGCATGAGCTTGCAGACGCTTGGCATCATCAGCCTTTTCGCCAACGCTAAAGGAGACCGAGTTCATAAGCTGTTCGGGCGCGATAAAACACCAATACTCAGCGGTGACCGCGCGACCACGGTATGAGAATGCCTCTGCAGTAAAGCGATCATTGTTGCCGTTAAACGTTACGCTGTTGCTAGCGCAAGGAGTACGTGTCGTCAACTGAGCCGTAGTCCAATCGCTCGAGCCATACGTGTTGCGTGCACGCAGACGGATAGACATAGTGCTGTCTGCAGGCAAGCCACGCAGACTGAGTGTAAGATTCTTCGCACCATTCGCCGGGATGTTGTTAAAACGCTGGAGAACCGTCGTTTGGGCAGAATCTGTGAGTTGAAGTTCGTACCACGTGCTGCCGCGCGAAACAACGAGCGGTTCCCACGAAACATCATATGCATGGGTACGGATAGCTGGCACAACACCAATCTGTGATGTCAGCTTTGGAGAGCCAACGATCTCAACGGGATCTTCACAGGAGACAAGCGCCTGACTTTCGGTCCACATGCTTCCTGATGTCAATGATAGCTGACGCTGACGTACGGCATCCCTTGACGTGATACCAGACCCTTCATCCAAACGCCACCATCCGGCAATCTTTGATGTTTCGCCTGCCTTCGGCGTTCTGCGGTTCATGTTCGTGCGAATGTCTTCAGCAGATCGAGCTTCTGTCCAAATTCGGAATTCATCAACCATGCCGTTGAACCATGTGTTCGAGCGCATGCCCCCTATCGTCAGTTCCTTAAGACCAGTTGCAGCCGATGCTTCCTTTGCCGATGCAATCTCTTCGCCATTGATGTAGATGGCCTTAAATCCTGCTCCATCACTCACAAGTGCTACGTGAACCCAGCGATCGAAGTTGGCATCGCCAAGTGGAGCGCTGATGCGACCCTTGTCATTGATGTTGCCATAGTCCCAATAGATGCGACCATCATCCCACGGCGCATGGGCTTGGAATCGGTTACCGGCATCATCACGCTCGCCCACCATAAAGGTCGTTGACGTCTTCAGTGTTGAGCGTTTCACGAATGTCCAGTACTCGACTGTCACTGGCCCGCCGCTCCACGTAAATGTCGCGTCCGTAGCCTTGTTCCCATTGCCGTTGAACGTCAGCGCCTTGCCTGCGCAGTTCTTCGTGGTCATGAATGTTGCTGTCTTCGACCAGAGTCCTGTTACACTTTGGTTCAGAGCACGCACACGCCAGCGGCGCGTGCTATTGAACTCAAGTGGGAACGTCAGCATGCCCGGGTCACGAACAACAGCAACGTGTTCGAGATCCTGGAATCCGTTATCGAATGCAACCTGTACTTCGTACTGGTCGCCACCGGCCACTGAGCTCCAGACGAGATCTGCAAGGGCTGGTACTCCCACAGTTCCGTCCACAGGAGAGATCTGCTCTGGTGTTCCCGGGACAGATGCTCCTGGGAACACCTGCGGTGTCGCGTACACAAACGGCGTAAAGACGCTCTGAAGATTTCCCTTGATCACGCGAAGTGCGTAGACATAGTTTTCTTCATTTGTCAGTCCATCATCAACGAAGGTGTTCACAGATTCACGGAATGTGCGAATCCGCTGCATGGATGCTGTGCTCGTTCCACGCCATAGTTCAACGCGCTGTGACGGATCACTTGCACGGAGTCGCCATTGCAGAAGAACGCGGTTCGGTCCTTCTTCATAGCGCAGATCTGATGGAGGCGTAAGCCCCTTTGCAGAGAACTCTCTCCAGAACCTATCGTTGGCAGCATTTGTATCGCTTGGCGCATCCACGTAGAACTCCATCGTGTGCACGCCCTCGGCGAGCACCGGCGTCGGAGCCAGCTCGAGTGTATCCTCCGAGCGAGCTTTCACAAGGGCCAACGTAAATGTGGTATCGTAGCATGGCGCTGTTGCGCGCACCCACTTGATGCTGAATCGTACCTTGACATCCTTGGCATCATTCGATCCGATGTTCCGCACGACCAATGTCGGAAGAAGCGGAGAGTTTTGCGGGTCCTTGGTAAGGGGCGTTACAATGTCGTAGGCTTGGACGTCAAGAGGCACATCGATGGCGAACCGAGCATTCGATACGTCCATGATGTTCGCATTGGTCAAACTCAGCACGCGGACCCAGCACTGCGTGGACACAACAAACGGCACACGCCATGTGATCTTTCCTGCAGCAGCATCAACGCTGTACTGCAGGGTGTTCCACGTTACACCGTCATCAGTCGAAAACTGCACGCTCACAGTCTTGACCTTAGTGGACGTGAACGTCACATCGACGTTTGTTCCAGCAGTTAGCTTCTCGCCGCCGTTGGGATATGTAACCTGGACCGTTCCCGAATCGGCTGTTACCACGGCAAATGGACGCGTCACAATATCGTTCGTGGCATATTGATCATTGGCCACGCGCGCCGTGATACGGGCCAGATAGCTGCCAGCCGTATCAATACTCACACCGGTGAACTGAGCCATATAGGTCTGGCCCGAACCGAGCTGTGCAACGGTAGTAGTCAACGTCTTCTTCACGACGTTACCGAGATCGGTAAGCTCGCACGTGACGGTAATGTTGCTGAGTGGACGGTTACCTAGGTTACGGATATAGGCCGAAGGCTGGAATGTTCGTTTTGTTACGTACTCGGCACCGTTCAGTGGAACATTGATGTTCACAACTGCGATGTCTGTATCCTTCTGCGTTGGCACAGGGGCATTACACCATGTGGTAGAAAGGACCCGATTGAACAACGACGCAACTCGTGGGTGGAACTGAAGCTCTGTACCCTTGTTGGTAAGGTGACAGTAGCTCATAATTGAACCTCTGCGTGGACGTGTGTTCTCGTAGCATCCTCCTTCGGCATTCCAGCAGGAGTCGATTGGTGGATTCCATCCGCAGTTATGCGTGTGCGATGACCCAATGTTATGACCTAGCTCGTGTGATGTTACATCGATATCCCATATGTAATTCGGTGCTGGGAAATTCACACGTCCATCGACGCCGCTAACGTTGTATCCGTAGCCGCCACATAGCACGCCTACCCATGCAAGACCACCACCACCCTCGCCTGAGAGCAGACACGTAACACTGCGACGAACATGCTTCATGTTGCCTTCCCAGTGCTCGCGTATCTTCCCGAGCTTATTTCCGATGTCTCCTGGATATGGATCTGAGACGGTCCAGACGCGCAGATATGGAACGCGGATCAACACGTTCGCATCTCGGAAGTAGACACCGCCGCAGGCACCAGCAATTGCAATTGCCGAGCTTGCCGCCGTTGTGAGACTGCTGCCAAGGTTCCGGTAGAACGAGTTAGTGCAATCGAGTGCTAACTGCAGCGAATACTGCGTTGCATCTTGCGGAGAGTCACCAGCCCCCTTCACCGATTCATCGCGTTTCGTGATCGCAAAGATCGAGTCAACCTGACGCTGATACGTTGGAAGTTCCTCTGCGTAGCATTGTGTGGGAGTGCCAGTACCTGGTCGAACTTCGTAGACAACATGATTGGCCATGCGTCCTTCGAGTACCGTATCCGGCGCGATCATAAATCTGCGCTTACCCTCTGGCTCATTCAGCTCTACGATGCCCACAACATGGGTTTCGAAGGCGGCTAGAAACACATAGGAACCCGGATATCCTCGCACGGTGCCGCGAACGAGAGCATGGTTCGGGATCGTGGCATATTCATCTCCACGCTCCGTGCGGTTAATCATCACTGCATCGGGTGTAAAGAGCTCAAATGTTACAGCATCAATCTCAAAGGATCCTCTCGGACTTGGAAGCACGATTCTGTGGTTGCTCAACGTGCGAAGGTCCCGGGCAATCGACTGCGGCGGAGCTACGACTTTGGCATCTGCCGGCAGGGGGCTACGCGTACGTAGATATGCCGGATCGGCCGGAGCAAAATTAATCTGGGCGCTCAGCGCCAGAGTTTGCAGAACCAGTACGCAGAAAATCGTACGTAGACGACGTGCCATAGCGAACTCTTTCAAGGATGTAGTCAACGAATATACTCCCCAGAATCCTGATATTTGGGCATGCAATCACTCTTTGACCAGCCTGCTGATGCATCCTCGCGGATCGAGGAATTACGCAAACAGATCCTGCGCCATGATCACCTGTACTACGTAGAGGCCCAGCCTGAGATTTCGGATCGGGAGTACGACAAGCTCCTTGAGGAGCTACAGGACCTCGAGCGACAAAATCCTGAGCTTGTAACTCCAGATTCGCCCACACAACGGGTCGGTGGCGCTCCGGTAGGACAATTCGCTACCGTAAGCCACAGCGTTCCTATGCTATCGCTGGCCAACACGTATTCACGCGAGGAAGTTGAAGACTTCGACAGACGCGTTCGAGAGGCCCTAGAAGGGGTGACACCAACGTATGTATGCGAGTTGAAGTATGATGGCGTTGCGATGTCGCTAACCTACAGCGACGGAGTGCTTGTGATGGGTGCGACGCGAGGAGACGGACAGACCGGAGACGATGTAACAGCAAATGTTCGGACGATTCGGTCAATCCCGTTGCGCCTGCATGGCTCGCTGATAACTAACGCTACAGTGCGCGGAGAGGTCTACATGCTTAATGAGACCTTCGTCAACATCAATGAGACTGCTGAAGCACAAGGTGAAAAGACGTATGCAAATCCGCGTAATCTGACAGCCGGGACCCTCAAGCAGAAGGACTCGCGCCAGGTCGCCAAACGTCAGCTTGAGTTTGTTGCCTATTGGCTCGATACCCGAGATGTTGCCCTTGCAGAGCATTCATCGAATATTGAATTGCTTCACACGATCGGATTCCCTACAAGCCCAGCAGTGCGTCGATGCGCCAGCGTCGACGAGGTCATGCAATTCATCGCTGAATGGGATGAGAAGCGTTTCGACCTACCATTTCAGATCGACGGCATCGTGATCAAAGTCGACTCGCTCAGACATCAGGACGAACTCGGTTTCATTGCGCGTTCGCCACGTTGGGCCATTGCTTATAAGTATGAGGCACGCAAGGCAGAGACGCTGCTCGAAGACATCACGCTGCAGGTGGGTCGCACAGGGGTAGTTACTCCAGTTGCGGAACTCCATCCAACATTGCTTGCAGGCTCGACGATCTCGCGTGCCACGCTGCACAACCAAGACTACATTGACGAACTCGATCTGCGTATTGGTGATACCGTCGTCATCGAAAAGGGTGGAGATGTTATTCCAAAGGTCAGTGGTGTTGTCAGCGCTAAGCGCCAGCCAGATGCCACGCCTTGGATGATGCCCCATGTGTGTCCGTGTCCGCGGTCTTCTGCGCTGCATCGGCCCGAGGGCGAGGCTAACTGGTATTGCAATGATTCGTTGTGCCCGTGGCAACTGCGTCGGCGGCTTGAACATTTTGTCTCACGCGATGCGATGGACATCGACGGGCTCGGCGAAAAGGCCATCGCACAGTTCATCGATGCAGGACTGCTAACGTGTATCAGCGATATCTATCGTCTGCCGCAGCGACGTGAGCAGGTGCTCGCACTTGACCGCTGGGCACCCAAGAGTTTCGACAAAATGGTCAGTGGTATCGAGGCAAGCAAGGGGCAACCGTTCCACCGAGTGGTCTACGCGCTTGGCATCCGTTTCGTTGGCGAAGGCGTAGCTAAAGTCCTCTGCAAGGCTATACCGTCGATTGAGAAATTGATGCAGGCGCATCACGAGGACCTTATCCAGATTCCAGACATCGGTGATGCAATTGCGGCCTCGGTGGTTGCCTACATGCATGAACCCGACAACGTTCAGGAACTGCAAGCACTGCGCGACGCAGGCTTGTGCTTTGTCGGGCAAGCCCCCTCCGAGCATTCTCAAAAGCTGGCAGGTTTAACGTTTGTCTTCACAGGTGAACTAACGACTGTTACCCGCAAACAGGCTGAAGAGATCGTCGAAGCAAATGGTGGGAAGGCCTCTGGCTCTGTGAGCAAGAAGACGTCCTACGTTGTTGCTGGCGCTGAGGCTGGCAGTAAGCTCAAGAAAGCTCAAGAGCTCGGAGTGCCGGTCATCAGTGAAGGGGCATTCCTGGAAATGATCAACTACCAACCGACCAGTTGATACCGAACGTTATCTGGTTGCGAAACTGCGTGGTTGGACCAACCGAACCGTCAGTGCGGGTGATCGGGATACGGTCGTCGTAGAAGATATCCGACAGCCATGAGACGTTGAGCCAGCTGTTGACCTTCATGACGATGGCATTTTCAACAGTAACGACCCACAGCTCTGGTGTAGAATACGGCATAAAGCCGTTGAAACGTGTACGCAAGCTGACGTTTGTTGCGACTTCCCAGTCGAGCTTAAGGTTCACAACCGAACCGATTGTTGTGCGCGATGATTCTCCTGGTGCCAAACCAAAGACCCCTCGGCCGTCAAGCCGCCCCGACTCTACAAGCCGAGAATCAAGCACCCATGTTGAACGGGACGACAACGGGGCGATGAGCACGCGTAACTCGGGTAGCACAGCGGCATCAAGACCAAATGCCGTAGTGAGGAAGGCGGGCGCAAAGAACGAAGAAATGCGCAGCGGAGCACCGGTGTTCGGATCGATAACTGAGTTATTGACCCCGTCAAAGAACTGCGTCCGGAAGTCAACAAATCCAGTATACCTGTACCAGTCCGACGTTACGCGTGAGATACGGCTGCTGAGGATGATGCGGTCGTCGGACTTTTGAATGCTCTGTTTGCCCTGCTTGACCACACCATAGCGCAGGTGAAGATCATTGTCCCATGAATGGATACTATCAGCGTAATCATAGGATGCAAAGCATCCGAGATCGATACTAAACACGTCCTGACCACCCTGGGTCCAGTTCGTAAGCTGCGTGGTGGAAAAACCTGCGGTCCAGCGAGTTAACCACTTCCATGGCATGGAATCAGCCTGAATACGTGGCACCCGCGATAGTGAGTCGACATTGATGGACATCTCTACTTGTGCAGAAGCCAGTGACGGCAGCATCGCCGCCAGAATCACCAGCAAGAAAGATCTTGGCATTTCATTCCTAATGGTTCAAGTGGATACAAAACTAAAACGCTGGCGTGAAGGTCCTCTAACTTCGCAGTACTCCTATGTCACGTCAACCATCAATTCGACCGGTCCTATCTCTTCCATTTCGTCTGCAGGCCGACACGTCGGCACGCGGACGAGGGATCACAATTGCCATGGTCGACAGTGACTTTATTGTGCACCCCGACCTTGCACAACCCCGCCAGCGGGTGCGCTTGTACGTCGACGCTGTAGAGCGAACCACACGCGAGAACTTACCCGATGCTGCTCTGGCAAGACATTGGCACGGTACGATGACGGCATGCACAGCTGCAGGGAATGGACATCTCTCGCATGGACTCTACACATCGTTAGCATCTGACGCATCGGTAGTTGCGCTACGCACAATGAACGACGAGGGACGCATTACAACACCGACGATTGTCTGGGCTCTGCGTTGGATAGAACGTAATGCGGACCTCTATGGTATCGATGTCGTGAACATTAGCGTCTATGCCGATGAGATCGATCACACGCTGGATCATCCGGTCAATGCCGCAGTAGAAGACCTCGTAAGCCTGGGTATCGTCGTGGTAGCTGCCGCAGGTAATAACCCACGAGCTCCGATTCGTCCGCCGGCTGCTGCCCCTAGTGCAATCACTGTTGGCGGACTTAACGACAACAACTCGCTAGATCGTTCGGACGACTCGATGTACCACAGCACGTTCGGTATGACGAGTCTGCATGTTCAGAAACCCGACATTATTGCTCCATCGATCTGGCTACCAGCACCCGTTCTCTCCGGCACCGAGGGCTCTGAGCAGGCATCGGCCCTCTGTGCGCTAGACTGCATGAACGATGAACTCTTGATGAGCCATGGTATCGGCATCGCCCGTGAAGCAAAGATTGTCGCAGGCAATGTCGAGAGTGTGGCATCATTCCGCGACATCGTAGCAATGGCGATACGGTCGAACATGCTGATCAATCCGTGGTACAAGATGGTCGACGGCACCTCATTTGCAGCCCCTATCGTGACCTCAGTGATTGCCCAAATGCTCGAAGTAGCCCCCTGCCTAACTCCACACGATGTCAAAGACATACTTCAACGTACAGCCCGTCCGTTGCCGGACGTCGAACGCATCTGTCAGGGGGCCGGTGTGATCCAGCAACGTGAGGCTCTGAATGCAGCGCGCGCCTATACCGGCAGCAGATTGCACAGGTCCATCGGTAGCTAGCACGATAAAGCGCCGTAATTTTGGCGCATGATTCGACTCCTTGCTTTCCTCCTGGCCACAACAGCTGTCGTGGCGCAAGTATCTACAACATCCATCGATGGTCTTCGCGAAAAGCGCATGCCGTTCATCGCCTATGTGAATTGTACGGCGATCCCGTACCCGGGTGCACGCATCGACTCTGCGGTGATCATCGTCCGTGATGAACGTATCGTACGCGTTGGCAAGAACCTTGCTGTGCCACAGGGTGCTGATGTGCGCGATCTCCGCGGTGCATTTGTGTACGCGGGTTTCGTCGAACCATACCTGGACGTTCAATCACTGCGCGGCTCACAGTCCGATGCAAAGCGTCCGCAATGGGATGAAGATGAACAACCCAACACACCTGAGCCACAGGGGGCGCATTACTGGAATCAAGCTGTTCGCCCAGAACGCCGCGCTACCGATGCGCTTCGTATCAACGAAGATGTTGCGCGCGACTGGCAGGCTCTTGGTTACGGTGCTGCATCTACGGTATCTGTTGACGGGATCTTCAGCGGTAGTGCCGCAACTGTGTTAATGCGTGGAGGTACCGCATCAAAGACTGTCATTGCCGACAACGTCTACCAGCGTCTTTCGTTCTCCAAAGGTTCGTCAAAGACACCATATCCATCGTCACAGATGGGTTCAATCGCTCTTATCCGTCAGGCATTTCTTGATGCCGCATGGTACGGCAAGGCACACGCAGCTGCCCAGCGCGTGATCACGAATCGTCCGCCAGAGGTGAATCTTTCTCTTGAAGCCCTGCAGAACGCCGTAACATCGAAAACACCTTTTGTTGCTGAGTCGTATGACGAGCACGATATCGTGCGCTGGCATCGTATCGCCCAAGAGGCCGGCGTGCCAGTAGTTCATCTTGGAACTGGAATGGAATTCCGTCGTCTGAACTCCATCGCGGCCACAAAGCCTGAGGCAATCATTATCCCGCTCACGTTTCCGGATGTTCCAGACGTGCGTGACGCGATCAGTGCTCATGAGGTAGGTCTCACGCAACTGATGAACTGGTATTGGGCACCAGACAATGCACGCCTGCTTGACTCTGCAGGCATACGGATTGCATTTACGCTCAACGGTCTCAAAGAAAAGTCAGCCCTGCTCTCTCGCGTTCGCGACTGCATCAAGCGTGGCCTGCGCGAGGATGCTGCACTGGCAGCTCTGACAACAGAGCCTGCTGCGATTGCGCGCGCTGGTGATCGTATTGGGCGCATTGATGCCGGTTACTATGCGAATCTTATCATCACGAATGGCCCCCTCTTCGACGAGAAGACAGAAATTGACAGGGTTGTTGTTGCAGGTTCAGAACGCGTGCTCCGTCAGCCGGCGGACCTCGACGTGCGTGGCCACTGGACCCTTACTTCGGCAGGACTGCCTGGTAGCAAGAGTCTGCGCGTAAAGATCTCCGGCTCGGCAGACCAACCCTCAGCCGAATTCACACGCGACAGCATCACTCTGCAAGGCACCTTCTCGCTCCAAGGTAAGCGTGCGGCCTTCACCATTTCGCTCGATACACTCGGTGTGCCGGGACTGCTTCGCGCAGCAAGCGCAGCAGATTCAATTATGTTCAGTGGTGAAGCGCTGATGCCTGATGGTCGCATCATTAGTTTCATCATGCGCCGTGATTCCACACTGCGAAATCGTGATGAACGCTCAAGCTGGCAGCGCATAAGCCAAATGTTGCCAATGCCGCGGGTCTATCCTATGGGCCCCTTTGGTGTTGCCTCGCAGCCTGCACAGGCTGACGTTGTTCTCAAGAATGCAACCGTGTGGACATGTGGTCCGCAGGGAATTCTCGAAAATGCAGACGTGGTGTTGCGTCAAGGCAAGATCGTTGCCGTTGGCAAGGGGCTTACAGCCGCCTCATCCATCGATTGCTCAGGCATGCACATCACGCCGGGTATCATCGACGAGCACTCACACATTGCCATATCACGCGGCGTTAATGAAGGCACACATGCCGTCACAACAGAAGTTCGTATCGGCGATGTACTCGATCCGGACGATGTCAATATTTATCGTCAGCTCGCAGGCGGTGTTACGTCAACACACCTGCTTCACGGTTCAGCCAACCCGATGGGTGGACAGCTTCAGTACATCAAAACTCGTTGGGGTACCGATGCTGAAGGCCTTAAAGTCGAAGGTGCCGTGCCAACGGTAAAGTTTGCACTCGGTGAAAACGTAAAGCAGGCAAACTGGGGCGATCGCTACACGTCGCGCTACCCACAAACACGGATGGGTGTTGAGCAGATCATGCGTGATGCCTTCCGCACAGCGCGCGAGTATGAGCGCGATCTCAAGGCTAACGACCCAAACAAGCCTGTGCGTCAGGATCTTCAGCTCGATGCGCTTGTTGAGATCATCAACAGCAAGCGAAACATCCACTGTCACTCCTACGTACAGAGCGAGATCCTGATGCTCATGCGCCTAGCCGAAGAGTTTGGCTTTCGCGTGCACACATTCACGCACATCCTCGAAGGTTACAAGGTTGCACAGGAGATGGCAAAGCACGGTGCTGGTGCGTCATCATTCGCCGACTGGTGGGCGTACAAGATGGAAGTGTATGATGCCATTCCGGAAAGCCCAGCCATCATGCATGATGCTGGCGTCAACGTGTCGATCAATTCGGACGATGCCGAGATGGCACGCCGCCTGAATCAAGAGGCAGCAAAGAGTGTGAAGTATGGCAATGTTGCAGAGATCGACGCAATGAAGTTTGTGACCATCAATGCTGCAAAGCAGATGGCTATTGATCAGCGCACAGGTAGTCTCGAGACAGGCAAGGACGGCGACGTAGTCGTCTGGACTGGGCACCCACTTTCAAACATGTCACGCGTGGAACGCACCTTCGTGGACGGACGCGAATACTTCTCTCGTACCGCGGATGCACAGCTTCGCGAGCGCGATGCCGCTCTGCGCCGCCTGCTCGAGCAAGAGGCAATCAAGGCCATCGGCAAGGGGGCTCCTGCAGCACGCGGCGGACGTGGACCGCGCCGAGAATATCACTGCGATACGATCGAAGATGAAGTTGCAGGACATTGATCGCAGCTTTTGCGAAGTCCGTTCTCGGCAAGGCGCATCGCGCTCACGACTGACCGACCTGGTGCGCTCAGCACTTGGCCAGCTTGAGCTGTCTGACAAGCAACAACGTGCACTCGAGACACTGGGGAATCCAGCAAGTGTTGCTGCCATAGCCGGCCAGCAAGTTGGGCTCTTTGGTGGGCCCATGTACACGGCCTACAAGATCCGCTCGACAGCACAGGCTGCTGCAATGATCACAGCGCAAACGGGCGTAGCATGCGTGCCCTTGTTTTGGGTCGAGGACAACGACCACGATGCCGACGAGGCCATGACGGCTCATCTTTTGCAGGGATCACACGACATCATCACGCTGAAACCATGGGACGGTTCACATCCACGTCAGCGTGTGTGCAGCCGAACAATTGACCATGCAATGCAGGACTCTATCCAGGGTGCATTGAATACTCTGCAGGGCCGTTATGCAGATGCAACCTTGCAACGCATGCGAGATATCTATTCTAGCGGTGCGTCATGGGGTGACGCATTTCTAGCTGTGCTTGCCCCCTACCTCTCCCGATGGGGCGTACTCCCAATCCGTGCAAGTCAGATTGTTGATGCCGGGTTGCATGGACCTGTCCTGCAACACCTGCTCACATTGAACTCATCAATTGTAGCAAGCATGCGTTCAACGTCAGAAGCTATTGTTAAACACGGCGGACAAGTCCAGGCTTCAATCCCGGAAGTACCGTGGATGGTTACAACGTCAAACGGACGCCAGCGCATTGAGAAGACAAATGATGGAGTGAGCATTGGAAATGAGTCACTGTCATATGATGAGCTTTGCGAGCGCGCTAAGCTTACTCCGGAGCTATTCACCCCGACCGTACTGACACGTCCGATGGTGCAGGATGCCGTGCTTCCAACGGTGGTCTCAATTCTTGGCGCTGCAGAGCTTGCCTATCATCATCAGCTGCCAGATGCATACACGTGCGCCGGCCTTTTGATGCCAGCGCTGCAACAGCGCTCAGGAATGACATTAATCACAGCCAAAACACAACGTAACATCACTAAGTCTGGTCATGACATCAGCTGGTTTCAGCGGCCATGGCAGCAGATCGAGCATGACATTGCATCGGAGCTCACCGATGATCTCATGCCGGAGAGGGATGTTCAACGACAGTTCATCGAATCAGCTCTCAAGCCCTATTTGGAAGCTGCAGAGCATATCGATACAACATTGATCGCCACCGTGAATGCTCAGAGAGCAGGCATGGAGGCCTCGCTTGAGGCTCTTGAAGGCAAGCTTCGCTCTGCGGCAAAGAAGAAGAACGCTGTGACGCTCGAGCGTGCACATGCGGTCCATGCAAATGTGTTCCCGTCCGACAGTCTACAAGAGAGGTTCTATCCCCTTGCGATGTGGGAGAGTATGTTCGGTATCGACGAACTTGCCTCCATGTGCGACGCTATCGCCGCGTACGATCTGGGAACACATATCACAACACAGGCATCCCACAATGAGCCTAACAGCTGATCAGCGTATCTGCATAGTTGGTGGCGGTATCGGGGGCTTAGTTGCATCAATTCAACTTGCCCATGCCGGTTATCGGGTAGACGTTTTCGAACAGTCCAACCGAGTGGGCGGCAAGTGCAATGTCTCGACATTCGACGGCTGCACGTTTGAGACAGGCCCTACGCTCGTAACAATGCCCTTTGTACTGGACGAGGTGTTTCGTCGCGTCGGTAAACGTCGAGAAGACTACATAGCCTTGCACCCAGTGGACCCGGCATGTCAATACCGTTGGAGCGATGGCTCCCGTCTCGATATGCCATTCGCTCTCGAAGACGTCATCAAGAACATCGAACAGTTCGCTCCCGGTGAAGGGGCTCACGCGCGCGCATATCTTGAGCATGCTAAAGACGTCTACGAGATGACGAAGGATGTTTTCATCTTCTCACCGTTTGACGGATTTCTTGAATTCATCAAGCCCCGTAACATGGGGATGTTGCCCAAGCTGCATAAGCTTCGCTTTGCATCAACGCTGCACAAGCACAATGCTTCATACTTCCGAGACCAGCGGCTTCTGCAGCTCTTTGATCGTTTTGCCACCTATAATGGCTCAAACCCCTACAAGGCACCGGCAACGCTCATGGTGATCCCTTGGGTTGAGATCGGTTTTGGTGCATGGTATCCCGAAGGGGGCATGTACAGCATCATTGACGGTCTTGTGCGTCTAGCGACCGAGCTGGGCGTATCAGTGCATACAAACAGACGAGTAAGCTCAATCACAACAATACGTAAGAAGGCAACTGGTGTGATTCTCGAGGATGGAGAGCGCATCGACTGCGAGCATGTAATCTCGAACGCTGATGTGTTCGTTACCCGCAAGCACCTGCTTGGTCTTGATGTCCCAGAACCAAAGGATCTTTCATGCAGCGGACTTGTGATTCAGGCGAGTGTGGATCAGGCCAACCATGGTCTGGCTCACCATTCGATTCTCTTTGCTGATGACTACCGCCGGGAGTTTGCAGCCATTGAACATGGGCCGCATAATGATGCCGATGCAACGATCTACATCTCCCGATCGGTCGCAGCGGACAAGCAGCTAGCCGGTGTTGGACGTGAAAACTGGTTCATGCTGATCAATGCTCCGGCCAACGGAGTTTCTGATCAGCTCAATCAAGGCGAACCCTCAAAGTGGAAGGGTCACGAACGCGCCCTGCTAGACAGAGTGCTTGAACGCCTCGACACCTTTGGCCTACAACCAAACATTCGTGAGTATCAGATACGCACACCAGACACGATGGCGCAGGAATGGTCGTCCTATCGTGGGGCGCTCTACGGAGCGTCGTCGAATTCACCCTTGAGCGCCTTCCTACGACCTCGACAGAAGTCGCAGGACATTCAAAATCTTTGGTATGTTGGCGGAAGTGCTCACCCAGGTGGCGGCATTCCACTCGTTGCGACAAGTGGTCTGCTTGCAGCCTCGCTCATTCAACAGCAATGATAGTCACCACATTTGTCTACGGAGTATTCCTATGATGATCAAGATTCTTGCCGTGCTTACCCTATTCGTCGTGACGTCCTGCGGCAGCATCCGCGAGATGACTAGCGCACTGATGTCAATGAAGGACATGCAGTTCCGCATTAATCGCGTTACAGGGATGAAGATCTCCGGGATCGATGTTTCCAAGCTCTCTTCGATCACTGATATCAATCCGATGGAAGCTGTACGCCTGTTGGAAGCCTACCATGGTAAGAACATTAAGGCAACGTTTGTCGTTGAACTCGAGGCAAAGAACCCCAATGATGGTAGTGCGGCCAACACAAAGCCCCTTGACCTGACGCTGAAGGAGCTGCCGTGGACGCTGTACTTTGATAATCGTGAGGTTGTAAGCGGGATCGTCAAGAAAGATATACCATTAACTGGTGGGGCTTCCTCACAGCCGATTCCGATTGAAATCACGATGAATGTATCCCAAGTGATCTCGGAAAAGGGATATGATGAGATCATGGAGTCACTCCTCGCACTTGGCGGCGCAAATGGGTCGCCAGCCAAGCTCACGATCAAGGCACGTCCTACAGTGAGCTCCCCCTACGGTATCATCAAGTCGCCGAGTGATATCACGATCGTTAGTGCCGAGTTTCGCAGTAGATAAATGGATTACTTTATCGTTACGATAGCTATTGCGATTAGCGGGCTCTGTGAGTTCGTTGTCTCTGTTCTGCTGAATCTACCTGTTGCCATTGTCTCGACGATGGCCGACGAAGGGTCATCTGTGGGCAAGCGTTTAAAGCATGCCCTAGACGAGCCCGTCGAATCGCTACTTGCCGTGAGGCTCGTTGATCTGATCGTGCTCATAGGAGCAGTGCTTACGCTTGCGACCATGTTTACGACGAACGGCAGCGCATTTTACACCGAATCTTTTGTACTTATTAGCGGCATCGCTGTCATCAAGATTGCGTTCTCAGTTATCGGCGAACGCATATCTGATCGTGCGCTCATCTTCACGAGTCACATGTTGTCGGTGATGACCACGATCTCGACCCCGATCCTGTTGTTACGTCGTGCGCTTCTTGCCCTAACGAAGCCCCGCACGCAAGAGGAAGAGGAGGAAGAGGCACGGGAGGAGTTGGAGGCACTTGTAGAAACTGCTCGCGAAGAAGGGGCTCTCGATCCGGGTGAGTATCGCATCATGACGAATATCATGCAGCTGAGCAGCATCGAGGTTACCGACGTTATGACCCCGCGGACCGTTGTCTCGGGATTGGCCTCGGAAATCACTGTAGCAGATGCGATCAAGCGTCCAGAGTTGCAGATGTTCTCGCGCATGCCGGTCTATGACGGGGCTGATCTTGATACTGTATCAGGCTACGTAATGACAAAGGACATTCTCCGTGCAGCGGTAGCCGGCAGGCAGACAGCTGAGATCAGCAGACTCAAGCGTGACATTGGATTTATTCCTGAGAACATCACTCTCGACCACGCACTCGAGCAGTTCCTTCAGCAACGGCAGCACGTATTCATGGTGGTTGACGAACATGGCGGCGTCGAGGGAATCATCACCATGGAGGATGTACTCGAGACGATGCTTGGAGCCGAGATCGTAGACGAGGCCGACCACGTCGTTGACCTACGGGCACTTGCTAAACAGCGTCGCGATGCGCGCGTTGCGCGAATCAAACAGTCGTAATGTTCTTGACGTTGACAAACTCCAACATCCCCCATGGGCCGAGTTCTCGTCCGTAGCCAGACTTCTTTACGCCACCGAACGGCAAACGAGCATCGCTACGTACAAAGTCATTTACGAAGACAGTTCCGCAGTGAAGCTTACGAGCTATCTCCTGTGCAAGATCAACATCTTGTGAGCAGACAGCAGCGCCCAAGCCAAAACTTGTTGCGTTTGCCAACTGGATAGCCTGTTCAATAGAGTTGAACGTTGTGACGGTAGCAACTGGACCAAAGAGCTCTTCTGTAAACGCTGGATTAGAAGCATCCACGTCGGCAAGGAGCGTCGGATGGACATAGAATCCATCCAGTCCCGTAGCGTCGATACCGCGCTGTGTGACCACCCGGGCACCCGCTTGAGTCGCACGCAATACCTGATCGATCAACAATTCTTTGAGATCACGTCGTGCTAATGGACCAATTTCTGTGGCACTATCTCGTGGGTCGCCCAGTATAAGCTCGTCGAAACGCTTTGATACACGCTCAAGGAAGGCGTCTGCTATCGATGTGTGCACAATGAACCTCTTTGCTGCAATGCAGGATTGTCCACTATTGATTGTGCGCCCAGTAACACACATTGCCACGGCTCGTTCTAGATCAGCATCGTGACAAATGATGTATGGATCGCTGCCCCCTAACTCCATTACCGACTTCTTGAGATACTTACCTGCAAGGGCGGCCACGGCTGCACCACCTTGGGTGCTGCCCGTAAATGTAACTGCGTGAATACGATCGTCGGCAAGAACATGCTCTACCTGAGGAATATCAATTCGTAGATCCGCAACAAGGTCTTCTGGCAAGCCTGCAACATGACACAAACGCACGGCCATCATGCCACAGCCCATCGTAGACGGGGCATGCTTGACCAGCACTGCATTGCCAGCGATCAGGGCTGGTGCTGCAAATCGGAAGAACTGCCAAAGCGGAAAATTCCAAGGCATGATCGAGAACACCGTTCCGAGTGGTTCATGCACCACAAGGCTTTGTGCAAAGCCCGCTTCGACATGCTGGTCGGATAGCACCTCTGGCGCTATCTGCGCCATATACCTGCAAACTGATGCGCACTTGAGCACTTCTGCCCTGCTCTGTGCAAGGGGCTTGCCCATCTCCTTTGTTATCAAACGCGCGGCCGGTTCACAGTGACGCTCAAGAGCATCGGCAAGAGCAACGATGCGAGCCGAGCGCTCTTGCAATGTCATTGCGGCCCATAAACTCTGTGCACGAAAAGCGGCAGCAATTCGTGCTTCTACTTCCTCTGCCGTATGCGCTGGATATGTTGCGCATGGCAGACCATCAGCCGGATTTACACTCGTAAAAGTCATAGAAACAAAATTACATTTGCAGCTATGGAAACACTCTTTACTGTCGACGGATTGGTTGCGCTCATCACGCTTACCGTGCTTGAGATCGTTCTTGGAATTGACAACATCATCTTCATCTCGATCCTTGTCGGTCGGCTCCCTGAGGCTCAGCAGGCTAAGGCTCGGTCTATTGGCCTGTCTCTCGCACTGATCCTTCGCATCGTGTTTCTATTGGGGGCTGTCTGGATCGCTCAGCTCACAACACCGCTGATCACAATTCCGAAGATGCTCCTGATGTCGGGTGACTGGGGAATCAGTGGACGCGACATGATCATGATGGCAGGGGGCTTGTTCCTTCTTGCCAAGGCTACGAGTGAATTGCATACGAAGCTCGAGGGCGAGGAACATGGCTCACAGACCACGACGAAGGGGGCCGCATTTGGCATGATGATCTTTCAAATCATCCTGCTTGACCTCGTGTTTTCTATCGACTCTGTGATTACGGCAATCGGATTGTCGCAAGATTTCGCTGTTATGGCCATCGCTGTGGTCGTGGCAGTCATCGTCATGCAGCTCAGTGCAGGAAGCGTTTCGCGCTTCATCCATCAGCATCCTACGGTTAAGATTCTGGCCCTGGCGTTCCTGCTGATGGTGGGTCTGGTACTTGTTCTTGAGGGCGTTGCCGTGCACGTACCGAAGGGCTATGTCTACTTCGCGATGGCTTTTTCAATCTCGGTTGAATTCCTCAACATGCGCCTTCGGAAGAAGGTTACCGGCGGTTCGGTGGAGCTTCGCGAACCCCAGCTTCCGGAATAAGTTATACCCATCCCTTGCTTTCTGGCGTAGGTATTTCTATTATTATTGATAATACGAAATGCCTAGAAAGGGGCCTGTATGCCCAAGAATCCAGCCACGGCTATTGATAAGTCGAACATGTTCGACACGCTTTACCGATTTTCTGAGCAGGTAAAAGACGCTGTCAATATCGGAGAAAACGCGCCCCTTTGGCGTCAGCAAGCAACGTCTAACCGCTATGCTTTCTTCGGCTTAGGCGGTTCGGCCATCGGTGCGGACCTGCTTAGGAGCTATGCCGCTGTGACACCAGGCGCCGACCACCTCAATATTTCGGTTCACCGCGGATACACGGTACCATCGTGGATGGACTCAGACACCAACGTGGTCTGCTCCAGCTACTCAGGAGAGACCGAGGAGACGCTTTCGGCATTTGATGACATTCGTAAAAAGACAATGCGCGTGGTGTGTATAACCACTGGTGGACAGCTCGGGAAGCGTGCAATTACGTACGGTTTCCCGATCATCAATATTCCGCCAGGATTTCAACCTCGCTGTGCGATTGCCTATTCGTTTTTCCCGCTTTTGACCATCATGTCCCGGTATGGGGCGATTGATTCTCGCGCATCTCGTGCAAATGCAAAGGGCTTGCGTGAGATCCTTGCCCACACGGAAGAGATGCGTGATGTCTATGCGTCGTCTGCGGCCAAGAACCCTGCCCTTCAGATCGCGAAGAAGCTGCACGGCAAGATGCCGGTCATATACTCGTCAAGCGAGCGACTCGACGCGGTTAATTTGCGCTGGCGCGGACAGATTCAGGAAAATGCCAAGCAGGTAGCCTTCGGCAACTTGCTTCCAGAGATGAATCACAATGAGATAAACAGCTGGCAGCACCCAAAGAATCGCATGAAGGATTTCTCGGTGTTATTACTGCGTGATACCGACGACCACCGCAGAGTCCAGATTCGTTTTGATGCCCTTAAGGACATTATCAAGGGCTCCGTTGGCGAGGTTACGGCACTCGAAGGTAAGGGTTCAACCCTGCTATCTCGAATGTTCTCATTGATTTACCTCGGCGACTGGGTTAGCTGGCACCTAGCTATTCTTAACAAAGAAGACCCATCGCCAGTCCCCGTGATCCAGACTCTCAAGGCCAAGCTCGCTAAGGCGAAGTAAGCGATTACCTCCCCTTATTCGTCTCATCTTGCTCGAGTTACGGTTTTCTTTCGTAACTTGTGAGTCCTAAATTTGTCTGGAATCTCTATGCCGACCGTGAAGGCCGCGAAGGCCACCACAGCAAAGGCCCCAAAGGCTAAAAAAGCTGCGAAGGTAGTTGAAGGTGACGTCGAAGAAGTCGATGCACCGAAGAAGACCAAGCGCAAAGCGAAATATATGGTGCTGTATTCTCCATTCTTGATGAAGGATACAAAGCACGAACTGATTGGGGAACCAACAGAAACAGAAAACGGACGTATGCAGTGGGCGAAGTGTGCTTTGAGCCGTCACATGCAGATGGTCAACCTCGACACGCTCGCATCAAACACGGAAAAGAAGGTCACCGAGATCAAGCTTGCACGTGAGGACTCGAAGGAGTACTCCCCAAAGAACGTGTACAAGGTTGGCGACGTGGTCTACCACAAGGCTTGGGATGATGTGGGCATCGTACGTGCGAAAGAAGTAATGTCTAATGGACGCGGCTCTGTGCTCGTCCATTTTGAAAAGAACAAAGAAAAGCGTCTCATTGAGAACTTCAAGTAACCATTTTTTCTCAAAGGATCTCCCGTGATCGGAGTCACAGTACAAAGCAACGAGTCAATCGACCGCGCACTTCGCCGCTTCAAGAAGAAATATGAGCGCTCTGGCGTTCTCCGTGAATTCAAGAAGCGTGCCTTCTATGTGAAGCCAAGTGTTGAGCGCCGTATGTCGCGTCTGAAGGCTGCCCGCCGTCAGCACCGCGCACAGATGGAACAAGAATAAGACTCCGGTCCAGCTACGCCGAACTGAATCCAAAGGCGCTCCTTTACAGGGGCGCCTTTTTGTGCTTTGCAGACCATAGGGCTACTTCATCGATGTCACTGAATGGGAATCGTTCTGAACCGATGATCTGATATTCTTCGTGCCCCTTGCCGGCGATCACAACCACATCCTCTGGCGCAGCCTCATCAAGAGCGCGCTCTATTGCGCTCCGGCGATCTTCAATGATAGAGACCTTTGATCGCAGAGTTGCGTCAACGCCCCCCATGATATTGTTGATGATATCTCGAGGTTGCTCAGTTCGTGGATTATCGTTGGTAATATAGACGTGATCTGCAAGTGTGCTAGCTATCCGCCCCATTTCTGCTCGTTTACCCTTATCTCTATCTCCTCCGCAGCCAAACACAACGTGCACGCGGCGCTTCTGATCATCTGACGAAGCAAACTCACGTACAACACGAAGAACATTGTCCAGCGCATCAGGTGAGTGCGCGTAGTCGACGATTGCCGTTGTTCCTTTGGCAGTCGGACATACCTCCATACGGCCCTTGGGACCTGTCAGGTTGGGAACAATCTTGGCCACGCGATCAGCAGGCACCCCATCGAGTATTGCCATTACCGTCACGAGTGCAACGTTGGCTACGTTAAACTCGCCGAGAAGTTTGGTTCGAATCTGAAGGACGTCAGGCATAGCCTCTAGGTCGGCGCTTTTTAGACGCAACACGAAACTCGTGCCCGAGACACTTAGTGAGACATCTGTCACTTGTACGTGATTCCCCGGCCCCGTTCCAACCATCACAACACGACGTGCTTTGCAATGACGCTTCATGTACGAGGCCCACTCACTTTCGCCCCAAAGAACGGCTATCGCATCTTCCGACAACCCGTCAAATAGGCGCTTCTTGGACTTCGCATAGTTCTCGATCGTACCATGATAGTCCAAATGATCGCGTGTCAGATTCGTGAACATTGCGCCGCGATAGGCAATGCCATACACACGATGCTGATCCAAGGCGTGTGAGCTTACTTCCATGGAGACAGAGTCGACACCTGCATCGGCCATATCATCAAAGAGCTCTGCAAGCTGCCCTGCATGCGGCGTTGAATAACTCGTTGGGTACTGCACACCGTTGTAGCGATTACCCGTTGTACCGATGAACCCCACATTGCGTCCTGCAAGCGTTAGCAGCTGTTCAAAGAGCGTAGCACAGGTTGTCTTGCCGTTTGTCCCAGTTACCCCGTAGAGCCGCAACCGCGAGCTCGGGTTATTGCGATAGGTAACCAGGAGCTTTGAATAGGCAAGTCTCGTATCCCGAACCTGCACAACGGGAACATGCAGGGGGCTCTCAGGACGCCGCTGAACGACCACAGCAAGAGCTCCACGCCCAACAGCATCGGTGATCGCCGAGTGTCCGTCAAAGTTGGTGCCAACCACAGCCACAAAGACCATTCCAGCACTGACCTCACGCGAGTCGGATGTAACGCCTGTAACCAGTGTTTCTGCCTGATCGTTTGATAGTTGTAGCCCGCCGACTGCGTCGGCATCAAGTATCTGAAGGAGTTGAACCAAATTCATCATGTATCAAAATACAACGTGATTCTCTGCAGATTTGCATGATGATGTTCTCAACGTGGCTCACAGGCCGACTGCAATCACCACTACCAGGTCGAGAGGCACACCGGCGTTTTGTCCCGGCAATCAAGGACGCGGATCTGCGGCTATCGGCTGCACCAGCAGAGGCCAGGCCGAGTGCCGTTCTTATACCGGTCATCGAACATCGTGAGCATCCCGTAGAAGTCCTGTTTACCGTCCGCAGCGAGAACCTCCGCAGTCATCGAGGACAGATATCCTTCCCTGGCGGACGTCTTGACGAGGGCGAGACGCATGTTGAAGCTGCGTTGCGCGAGGCCCATGAAGAGATCGGCATTGAACGCTCACAACCGCAGGTTATCGGAGCATTGAGCCCCTTGTACATTCCTCCATCAAATAGTGCTGTGACGCCTATCATTGCTCGAATTGATCGTCAGGAGCAATGGGAACTCAGCACACAGGAGGTCTCAGAAGTGTTCACTCGACGCCTGACCGACTTCCTCGACCCCAGCCTCTATGAAGAACGAGAAGGTATCATTCCACATCTTCCCATTTCTGTTCCTATGTGGAATGTACACCCGTCGATACCTCTTTGGGGAGCTACCGCCATGATGCTTCATGAACTGGTGCTCCTCTACCGTGACTATACGCAGGAGTTACCGTGAGCTTGATAATTCGCCTTGGCATGACCGCTGTTGCAATTACCTGCCTGGCATGTGATAATAGCAGCACCGTTGATGATCGGCTGCTCACTACCTACACGCAATACGTTGTACTGCGAATGGCGGCAACAGATACAACCACATCTCAACAGCGACTTGATTCACTCCTGAAGGCTCATGGCTACAGCAAGGATCAGTTCTTCGGCGACCTTGCAGCCTATGGATCGAATCCTGAGCGCATGCGCGTGTTCTACGACTCAGTGCGATCACGCGTTGGACGCATGCAGGCAGACATCTCGCGATAGACGTCATGCCCGTACTGGGCAAAGCCTTCAAAGTAGCCCACATACCATTGGTTGAGCACTACACCAGCCTGTCGTGAGGCTTGTATATCATCAGGCGTCATCACTCCACCACATCGAATCACATTAAACTCATGACGTGGCTTGATCTCTTGTACCGCACGCACAGCAGCAGCCGATGACACAAGAGACGATGCTCGGAGTAGCTGTCCACTTATACCACCGCCATACGTCGATGTAAAGTAGTCATAGAGTTTGCGGTCGTCATGATGGACATATTCGCGGAGCTCAGCATATCGCGTTGATGTGTTACCGAGGATCACACCATCAAAGCCCCGTTCAATAAGTGCCCCAAGCAATACAGGCAATTGATCCAGCGATGTATCTGTGGAGAGCTTGACAACAACTGGTAGGCTTCGGCTTCTCTTTGCAAGGAATGACTCTGCCACGACGTCGAGTCTGCGAAGTAGTTCCGCATCCAGCGCGGCGTGCCCGCCGTGCCCGGGAACATTCGGACAACTTTCATTGAGCTCGAGGTAGTCCACGCCAGCATCAGCATAGCGCTGCATACCCTCGATGAGCTCTGGAATGGCCTGTGCTGCATCGAGTCCAGGTTCTGAACTGACGCTTGCTCCTAAGGGGCAGCCAGGCACCTTGACAACCTTGTTCAATCGCGAAGCAACAGTGGCATGTCCCTCATTGGGTAGCCCCATCCAGTTCGATGCCGAGTGCGAGTGCGGATACTGCGTTGAAGGCCATGCAATTCCACGAACGACATTACCCGCGCGAACACGCGATGTTGTTGTGCCGGACACGAATGCACCAGCACCCTGAGCCGCTACAACGTCGTATCCATAACCTTTCTTGAACATACCCGCTGCATTCCACAATGGAAAGCGGAACTGCAAGCCCCATGCCGTTACACCCTGATCGCTTGGAGGCACGAACGTTGAACCAGGAACATCCTTTGCAAAGCGCGGAAGGAACATGTTACGTCCAGCCGTGAATGCCCGAACCACAACGGATGGCGGCAGGATTGACGACGCAGAGCGGAGCGCAAATTCAGACTTTGCAAGCAGTTCAATCAGAGACATG
>CAZAGH010000012.1:24128-40876 GCA_964484755.1 uncultured Melioribacter sp.
CCCCCCTACCCCAAATGATGGATTAGGCCAAAAAAGCTTGAAGACGTCAAGAGCGTCGTCTTTGAGCACGTACGAGCGGTCTGCATCGTTCGGACCATAATCATGATCGTCCCAGATCGCATAGTTAGGAGTAGTCGCAAACAGCTCGCGCGTACGAGCATGGGCACGCGTGTGTGCGTAGCGCTTGAGAATGCCTGAGCGTGAGCCCCAGTCTGGATCGCGCAGGTAGACGTTGTCGCCCAGCCAGATCATGGCATCGGGTTTGCGCTTGACGATAGCATCAAAGATTCCCGTTTCCGTGCCGTACCCCTTTTCCATGCCCGTAGAGTCAAAGCGCTCGTAACCGGCCTCATTCACGTAATGGCAGCTCCCGAAGGCGAGGTTCACTGTTGGCCAGTCGTTACCGCGATACCGAAAAATCGGACGCGATGTGAAGCGCGTTGGGACAGGAACATCGAGAACCTCGCCACCGACGAGGATTTCATAGATATACGTCCTGCCCGGCTCGACACTATCAAGCGTGAATGTGATACATCCTCCATTGCCTGGGTAACCGTGATACGTTGGAGGAGTCGTGTAGGTTTTCTTCGATTCAACGTCTGTGTAGCGCACAGTCACATCGGTGCGCCCCGTCTCTTTGAGATAGCCGATCTGCACAGCGATGCTCGCACTGCGCATGTCTACGTGTCCAACTGTTGGACCCGAAACAATAAACGGCTGGGCAACAGCGATGGATGCTGCTGCAAGAAGACAAGCAACGACGTAATTAATCATAGCGCAGGTGTTTGATGTGTTCGCCTTTGACACCGATCTCACGCATCGCCTCGATGCCGATCGTAAGGTGTAAATCTGCGAATTCCTGCGTTACCTTTTTATCGCTTTCTTCGGTCTTGACGCCCTCTGGAACTACGGGCACATCGCTCACGAGGAGCAGAGCACCGCGTGGGATGTCGTTCTTATGTCCTACGATGAATACCGTTGCTGTTTCCATGTCGATGGCCAAACAACTTAGTTGCTTGAGCCTCTCTCGAAATGTGTCATCCCACTCCCAGACACGTCTGTTTGTCGTGTAGACAACACCCGTTCGGTAATCTTGTCCGTGCGCGAGCACCTTATCGGAAACAAACTTGTGCAGCTTGAACGAAGGCAGCGCCGGGACCTCGGGCGGAAAGTAATCATCGCTAGTTCCATCACCACGGATAGCCGCGATGGGCAGGACAAAGTGTCCTATCTCGGTTGACTCTTTGAGTCCACCACACTTACCAAGGAACAGGACACCCTTGGGCATGCGGGCGATCAAGAGGTCCATGATCAGCGCGGCATTGGGCGAACCGATTCCGTAGTTGATAATCGTCAGATTCTCATGTGTAGCAGTCTGCATGGGCCTATCAAGCCCCTTTACCTCTACACCAAACCTGCGGGCAAACGAATCAACATAGCCCCGGAAATTGGTCAGCAGGATGTAATCGCCAAACGCTGCAACCTCGGTACCCGTGTACCGAGGCAACCAATTCTTCGCTATGTCTAATTTCGTCTGCATATGATTTTCATTGTCTCGGGCACGATGTATCGTGCCCCTAATCGCTGTTCGTCTCGGACACGATGTATCGTGCCCCTAATCGCTGTTCGTCTCGGGCACGATGTATCGTGCCCCTGATCGCTGTTCGCTATGCATACGTTGGCTTCCACATGTGCGATTCGATCAATTCGGTGATGTTTGCAGGACGTTCAATGCCTGCATGACCATCATCGAAGAGATACTCAGCACATGCGATCGCAACAACTTTCGCGGCCTTCTGAATGTCTGACATTGGCGGATAGATCAGCCCCTTGGAGAATTGTTCATTGCTCACCATTCCAGCTAGGGCCCGCGCAGCAACACCGAATGTCTTATATGGGATGTTCGTAGCACTTACGGCATACGCTGCAAGACCGACACCTGGGAAGATGTAGACATTATTGCCCTGTCCCGGATGAATTGTTGTTCCATTGATGGTGACTGGTTGGAAGGGGCTTCCACTCGCAAAAATGGCTTTGCCATTCGTCCACGTGTAGGCTTCCTCTGCCGTGCACTCGCTCTTCGATGTTGGATTGGAGAACGGGAAGATGATCGGCCGATCACAGTATGACGCCATGTGCTCGATGATCTCCTGCGTGAAGCTCTTCGGAATGGTGCTTGTTCCAATCAGCACCGTTGGCTTAACGCTTCGCACGATGTCGGGGAGATTGTCAACTTCGGGATGATTATGAGCATACGGCAGCTTTGATTCAGCAAGGTCCTGACGCGACGCGACCACGAGCCCCCTACTATCGACAAGCCAGCACTTTGCGCGAGCTTCTTCTTCAGTACAACCTTCGTCCATCATCAGACGCCATAGCAGTTCAGAGATGCCAAGTCCAGCAGAACCTGATCCGAAGAACACATATGTCTGATCGCGCAGACGCTCACCCTTCATGCGCGTAGCAGCAATAACGCCAGCAACACCCACAGCAGCTGTTCCCTGAATGTCGTCATTAAACGACGAGATGCGATGACGGTAACGCTCAAGAATGGGGCTCGCATTCGGATTCGCAAAGTCTTCCCACTGGATGGCGCACTGCGGAAAGACTTCCTCAACGGCCGTTACAAACTCTTCGATAAAGTCGTCGTATTCCTGTCCGGCGAGACGCTTCTGACGGATACCGATGTAGAACGGGTCTTCGAGTAAAGCTTCGTTGTTGGTTCCAACATCCAGTACGATTGGCAGCGTCACTTCTGGCGGTACGCCGGCACATGCAGTGTAGAGAGCGAGCTTCCCAATAGGGATACCCATGCCCTGAGCACCTAAATCGCCGAGGCCCAGAATACGCTCGCCGTCGGTTACGCATATCCAGCGTACATCGCGCTCTGGCCAGTTACGCAGCACATCAGCCATGTGGCCGCGGTGTCGTGCGCTGATGAACATCCCTTTTGGCCTGCGGTAGATGCGTCCAAATGTCTGACATGCAAGACCCACCGTCGGTGTGTAGACGATGGGCATGTATTTGACAGGATCCTTCTGGAGCAGCGCATAGAAGAGAACTTCATTGCGTTCCTGCAGGTCGCTGAGGTAGATGTATTTGTCGAGATCGGTGGTCAGAGAGTCTACATGACCCTCGATTCGCTGGATTTGCATTGAAAGTGACGAGACGATATCGGGTAGCAGGCCGGAGAGACCGTACTTTTCTCGCTCTTCACGTGTAAACGCCGTGCCTTTGCTATCGCGCGGATCGCGCAACAGATCAAAGCCACGCTTGGTGATTTGTGAATGTGGCATAGGGCACAAAAATACGGAGTCTTCGTAGCTTCGAGCCATGCAAAAACCTGTATTTCGCGCTCTCGTTGCGCTCGTTGTCCTTTTTTCAGCTTCAAATCTCATGGCCACTGAGCCACATCTGCAGAATATCCGACAGCTCACGTTCGGTGGAGACAACGCAGAAGCATACTTCAGTCCGGATGGAACAAAGCTTGCCTTTCAGAGTAACTTCAAAGGATGGGGTCACTCATGCGACCAGATTCATGCTCTCACGATTGCTGATGCGAAGGACTCATCGTATCGTCCACCACTGATCTCAACAGGCAAGGGGCGAACCACGTGTGCCTATTACATGCCCGATGGCAAGCACATTCTGTACGCTAGCACCCACCTAGCCGGAGAGGCTTGTCCGCCTGAGCCGCCCCCTCGCAAAGACCGAAAGTACCTGTGGCAGGTTCTACCTTCGTACGACATCTTCATCGCGAACGAACAAGGGATAATGACGAAGCGCCTCACCGACCGCGATGGTTACGATGCTGAAGCCACGGTATCACCGAAGGGCGACAAGATCGTCTTCACATCCGATCGCAGCGGTGATCTTGAGCTCTGGACAATGAACATTGACGGAAGTGATCAACGTCAGGTTACTCATCAACTTGGTTACGATGGTGGCGCGTTCTTCTCCCCTGATGGCAAGAAGCTTGTCTTCCGGGCTTCGCGTCCACTAACCGACAGCGCTAAGTCTGAATACAAAGAACTCCTCGCACAAGGACTCGTAGCCCCGACAAACATGGAAATCTATACGTGCAACGTCGACGGTACAGATCTCAAGCAGATAACAAATCTTGGCAAGGCAAACTGGGCTCCATACTATCACCCGGCAGGTAAGAAGATCTTGTTCTCTTCCAACCACAAGTCGCAGCGCGGCTATGACTTTCATATCTATATGATCAACGAGGACGGAACCGGCTTGGAACAAATCACGAGCGAGAGCATGTTCAATGCCTTTCCGATGTTCTCACCTGACGGCAAGAAGCTTGTGTGGTCGAGCAATCGTAACAATGGCGGCACACGCGACACAAACGTGTTCATCGCCGACTGGAAAGACTAACCTGATGACGAAGCAACAAACTCAGACTGCACTTGCAGTGTTGGTCTATCTGGGCGGCATCGTTGGTGCGAATCTCTTTGCGGCCGCATTCGGTCCAAGTGCCGTACCGATCGTTACGTTTACACTGATCGGCTTGGATCTATCGCTTCGCGACTTCCTGCAGCTTACGATGAAGAAGTGGAGCATGTTCGCCATGATCTTTGTTGGCGGTGGTATATCCTACATACTCGTGCCTGAAGCAGGACTCATCGCAATTGCATCTGGTACTGCTTTCACGACTGCCGCATTGGTTGACTGGACTGTGTTTGCGTTACTGCGAGGCAAGTGGATCGTTCGCGCGAATCTCTCGAACCTAGCTGGCGCCATGGTAGACTCCACGGTCTTTATCACCATTGCGTTTGGTGCATTTATGCCCCAAGAAATCGGTCTATCTGTGGTCTCAAAAGTTGCAGGGGGCTTCTTCTGGTCGTACATACTTGCAATCATCTTCCGCAAACGCATCGCCGCTATAGATGCACAAGGTGCTGCGAACTCTTGATCATGCGGCCAATTGGCTTTAGGCCAGACAACCCAAGATCAGTAGCAACACTTGCGAAGTCATCCACATGAATAGGATCAACTGCAACCAGCAGTCCCCCGCTGGTCTGTGGGTCACACAAGATGTATTTCTGCTGTTCCATCATCGGCGCAACGTGATGTCCGTACGACTGGAAGTTGCGCGTCGTACCTCCGGGGAATGATCCTTGGTCGAGGTATCCATAGATCACGTCGCGATCGATCAGTGGCACTGCTTCAACATCAAGGTGAGCTGAGAGATTAGCCCCCTGACAGAGCTCAATGAGATGACCGAGCAGACCGAAGCCCGTCACATCCGTCATTGCGTGAACGTAATCTAGTCTGCCGAATGCATAGCCTGCGCTATTAAGCTTGGCCATCACATCACGAGCAAGCGTTGCATGCTCCTCACGCAGGATGCCCTTCTTTTGCGCAGTGGTAAGTATCCCTACGCCAAGGGGCTTTGTAAGAAAAAGGACATCGCCCTCTCGCGCTCCTGTGTTCGTCTTGAGATTCGCGAGGTCTACTCGGCCGGTAACTGCCAGGCCAAAGATCGGCTCAGGACTGTCGATGCTGTGCCCGCCGGCAAGCGGGATGCCCGCATCATTGCATGCCAGACGAGCCCCCTCAAGAACTTGCTGTGCTGCCTCAATGGGAACAGAGTTCACTGGCCACCCGAGTATGGCGATGGCCATCATGGGCTTGCCGCCCATCGCATAGACATCACTGATGGCATTCACACTTGCAATCCGACCGAAGTCGACGGGATCGTCAACAATAGGCATGAAGAAATCCGTTGTGCTAACGACACCGGTTCCGTCTCCGAGATCGTATACTGCAGCATCATCCTTTGATGCATTCCCAACAATCAGGCGCGCATCATGCGGCATCACGATGCTGGATTGCAGAATGCTATCCAGGATCGCTGGCGAGATCTTGCAGCCGCACCCAGCGCCGTGAGAGTACTGTGTAAGTTTAACGGTGTTACTCATGGTTATTGATCTAGGTGTCGTAAACGTTGTTGTTGACAGTACGCATAGGTTCTGTCGTAATAGTCCAGAATCAACCGGACGGCATCTGCTAGTCTGTCTTCGCGGACAGAGGTAACCGCAAGCTGAAAGCGCTCACCGCCAAGCTTGTGTTTGATCACTTCGAGTGCCGCGCACAACTCTTCGTGCGTAAACACTCCATAGTCGTGAACAAGGTTTTGAACTCGCGTTTCAATGTCAACATCGAGCTCATACACTTCTGATCGCTGCATTGCTTCGAACATTACCTCCGGCACATGCACCTTGCCAACTGTTCTGCTTTCATCCTCGATCCACACAGGTCTGTCTATGTCAAAGGCATGCATAACATGATGGATCATGTTCAGCGCATGCTCTGTTGTGGGTTGAGGCTTCTGTCCGAGCCGACCAAAGGCCGAACCACGATGATTAGCAATTCCCTCAAGATCAACAATCTGTTCACCAGCATTAGCCTGTTGATGAAGAAACGTTGTCTTACCGGCTCCGGTCTTTCCAATGACAAGCCTATACTTCCATGGACGCCCAATCGCTTCATGTGCATGAGCACGAAAGCCCTTGTATCCCCGCGGAAGTGTGCGGACCTTCATACCAGCGGTCGATAAAAGCCACGACATCGATCCGCTGCGCATGCCCCCTCTCCAGCAATAGATGATAAGGGGCTTATTGAGTGCGCGGGCTTGCTCTACGTAGTGACGAAGGCGGGATCCAACAAGTTCGAGCCCGCGATCAATGGCCTGCTGCACACCGACCTGCTTGTAGAGCGTACCGACCTCGGCACGCTCTTCATTGGTAAACAAGGGGATGTTCATGGCTCCAACGATATGCCCTTGCTCATACTCTGCTGGCGTACGCACATCAACAACGGCATACGCCGGATCATAGATTTCGTCAAACACCGAAGTCATCGTATTCCGGTAGTTGGGAGTACTCGCTCGGCGGAGCCTGCGTGGCGCGCTGAACGCGCTCGATGTCAAAGCTGTTAAATGCCTCATGCACGAGATCAGCTATCATAGCGGGATCATGCACGATCGCGGTATGCGCCCTCTCGCGCTTACGGTACAGCCATGATGTAATGATCTGGAGTTCATCGAGTTCACGGCTTGTAAAGCGTTTCGGCTCCACAGTCTTCGTAAAGTGTGTCTCAATCTCTTGGATGATGCCGGCACGTGGAGCCCGAAGACCAACCTCACGCTGATAGACGAGTCTGCCAGAGCGCATGGCATAGACTTCAAGCGTGGCGTTTCTTTCGCCAACAGGGATAAAGATCAGAACATTTGTATCGGAAACTGCGAGCGGACGGTCTGTAGCGTGGATCGTTGCGCGCTCCACTTCGCGGATTCCATCGCGCAGCATCGCGGCTCGTTCAAAGTCGAGCTCTGCGGCAGCAAGCTCCATCTGCGTTCGGAGACGCCCAATAGCCCCTTCCTCAACATTGGAGAGGAATCTGCGGGCATCTTCAATCGAGTCACGATAGTCATCAATGGTCTGATGCAGCGCGCACGGTCCGTCACATCGCTTGATGTGATAATCAAAACAAGGCCGTATCTCGGCATGCGGGAAGAGTGCTCCCGAGCATGTGCGCAGCTTGTTCTCGCGAACAACCATGTCCATGATGCGCTCGGCCATTCGATGAGACCGAAACGGTCCAAAGTACTCGGCTCCGTCATCTTCGATGGTGGATGCTAGCTCGAGCCTCGGGAAGTCTTCGTTCGTGATCTTGAGAAACGCTGGCGCTCGATACTTACGTGATGCCACGTTGTGTAGCGGCAGTCGTTCTTTGATCTCGCGCGATTCAAGCAGCATAGCCGCAAGCTCTGTCCCAGTGGTCTCCCACTGAATGTGCCGCACATAGCGGATCATTTTCTGCACCGATCGTCCATGCAACGGTGCGTCGTTGAAATACTGATTGACACGTGAGCGTAGGCTCTTTGCCTTGCCAACATAGAGCACGTGCTTCTTCGCATTCAGGAAGTAGTACACCCCTGATTCATCCGGCAGCTCGTTTAAGTACGGGGCTAACTGCACTTTACGCTTAGCCGCGGCCGAGGAGAGCGTCTTAGATGTTGACTTCTGAACATGCTGCAGGGCGAAGAGATCTTCGAGGGTTACAGCATCATGTTCGTTACGAGCACGTTCAATGAGGTGCAACAGCACTTCTGCAGTTGCCTCAGTGTCGCCCATAGCACGGTGGCGTGCGGAGATCACACAGCCATAATGCTCTGCAACGGCGCCAAGATTATGCTTTGCAAGCCCCGTGCTGAGTCTGCGGGAAAGCCGACATGTACACAAGCGTGGGATGTCGGGGGCAACCTCTCCCATGCGCTCGATGGCCGACTTGACAAAGCTCCAGTCAAACCCAACGTTATGGCCTACAAAGACCACCACTTGGTCATCAGAATGGATCTCAGAGATCACGGGGGCAAGAGCGTAATCCTCTTCCGGAGCATTGGCAACCATTTCCGGAGTTATACCAGTCATGAGCTGGATGAACTCCGGAATTGGCTGCCGCGGATTCATGAGCGATTCGTAACGACGCACAATCGCGTCGTCTTCGACCACACACATTGCGATCTCCGTCATGCGGTGATCGCCGGTCGTACCGCCAGTTGTCTCAACGTCGACAACAACGAAACGGACCTGCTCAATTGGTGTGGCGAGTATGTCCATGCATCAAATTATTGAAGGAACGTGGGGAACGCAACCTCTATATCGGTTTCGCTTCCACGAGTTGTCCCCGTTTTATCGGACTCGTCGTCATAGTGATACAAAGACAGCTTAAGCTGACCCGGCACTGCTGATGCATCCATTGGCGTAATCAAACGGAATCGTAATCCTACCGGGAGATTTCGGGCATCTAAATCTTCGACGGCGATCTGACCGAGATACGACGAAAGGTCATAGAAAACCTGATGATTGTTGCGGTCAGTCAGGATGTCCTGCGTAACGTTAACTACAGGCGTAACACTGCGGTTCTCAAACGAGACGCTGCATGCATAAGAAGCTGCCTTCTTCAACGTGACCGAATCAATACGGTTTGGATTGGCACCGCCGATCCCATCAATGTCTTCCCAAACTGCTGTGACGACGTCGTTCGAATCAGCGGTGTTAACGAACCTGAGCGTTACCGTCGTGATCACATCGTGTTCATCATGCGAATGATCATCGTGGAATGGGTCCTTGCATCCAGTGAGTATCACAACCCCAAGGATCATGGAGAATGCTGCTTGCAAAAATCTAGTCATGGCATATGCCCTTTCAAAAAGATGTTGTGAATCGAAGAATGATGTTGCGTCCTGGGTCATCAGTGAAATACCTGTACTGACTCAGGTAATCACGGTAGGTCACGTTGAAGACATTGGTACAGGAGAGCGTCAGCCGTGCTAGCATAGTTTCAGAGAGCTCGAGCACGCCTCCAATGGAGATGTCGGTTCTGGCATAACCGGCAGGGGGCTCGGCATAGTCTCGACCAGGAATAATGTTGGTCTGACGCCGCACGCCCATGACGCTAACATCGACGTAGGCATCGTGGATCTGCCAGATATCGTCCGTATGGAGGTGCGCGCCAACACGGGCGCGGTCTGCTGGAACAAACAACAATGGTTCGTTCTGACGATTGTCGTACCCTCGCACGATCGCGCTCGATCCATAGAAGTTGAGTCGTTCATGCACATCAACACGAACGTTGATATCACCGCCATAAAGTCTTGCCGGGAGCTGCGTAAACCGATACGTTGGGAATGTCCCACGCACCGTAATGGTTGGATTGGCAACATCCGGCAATGCCATGATGTATCCTTCAATGGCATGATAGAATCCCGACGCCTCGAGCTGAAGGATTCCCTCGTTGTACGTCAGTGAAGCATCGCCGCCGAGCACCTGTTCGTTGGTAAGTAGGCTATCCCCTACCTCGTAGTAGGCCGAGCCATGGTGTACATCGTTGCTGTAGAGCTCGTTCACCTGTGGCGGACGCCACGCGCTGGCGACATTCACGGATGCTGTAACACTCTCGCTCACGTTCCACATAGCGCCGATACTTGCCGTCATGTTCGCCCATTGCCGTGTCTGAAAGGACGGTTGTCTTCCCATACGGGAGAGCAGCATTGCCTTGAGATCCCGCACGTCATAACGCAGTCCACCACTGAAGGTAAAGTCGTTAAACGTCAGTGATTCATGAATGAATGCACCAAGACCCCAGAGCCTATAGTCGGGAATCAAGAGTACTGCACCACTTCGGTCGTTAACCTGCCACATTGATGTAACACCAGCAGCACCACGAATACGGTCGGATAATGAATGCTCAAACGTCGCATCAAGCGTCGATGTCGACAGAACGAGATTCATTGCTGGTGTTTGCAGCGAAGCCTGTAGTCGTGCAATAGAATCCTGAGCTCGCGCAACTGGATCGGTGCCCCGACCTACAATGCGTGTGTTGTGTCCATCGAACTCATTGCGATCATTGACCTGATGCCCATACGTAACGACGATACGTTCATCCTCAGAGACCTTTACATGCCCCTTGACTGAGAGCAGTGCATGCGAGATCTCCTGACGCGGATTCGTGATCTGATAGGAAAATGGTTGTGGATTTGCTGGACGTCCACGTTCGATCGCACGCAACAGATCTGCCCCATTGCCGATATGTGCTCCGTCGAAGATTCCAAGAGTTGTCGTGAAGATCGAACCGATGGCTGTAATGCCCAGCTCTTCGTTGCCAGCTTGAAGCGTCAGACTTCCGTTAAGCTCTTCTACGCCTGTGTTGTTGATTACATACGAGGGGGCTGAAGCATCACCGCCCTTGCGCGTGCTACCCTGCACACGGACATCAACACCTGTGCCCGCTACGTTGGCCGACTCAAGAAACAGACCGAAAGCTGCCTGACGTCCGTTGCTAAACAAATTGAGTGTTGACTCTCCATGAATACCGGGGTCCTGTCGTATCGGACGTGTCTCAAGATCAATCACTCCGCCAATGGCGTTAGGACCATACATGACCGATGCAGGTCCCTTGACCACAGTAATCCGATAGGGCGAAAATGCATCGATTTCTGGGGCGTGCTCGATGCCCCACTGCTGACCCTCCTGGATAACGTTATTGTTTCTAAGCACCAATCGCGTCCCAGTCATCCCGTTGATCATTGGCTTTTTCAGGCTTGGTCCGGTCTGCAAGAGCGTTACGCCACTGATCTCCGAGAGCGCATCAGCAAAGGTCTGTCCGCGGTGCTCATCAATATCGGCTGACGATAACACCACAGCCCGCTGCGTTGGCAGAGCGCTGTGATCGATCCGCGAGTCCGTAACGATGATCTCACTGCCCCGCGCTGTCTCTTGCGCAAGGGTGACGTCGATGCGAACATCTGGAGCACTCGCTACGATGAGGTGCGCCGTGCGATATCCCACATACGAGACATCCAAGTGCACACTATCCGAGGGCACATCATGGATGTGAAATCCACCATATCGGTCGGTTATGGCACCTTTCTTAGCACCAATCACTTTGACCATTGCGCCGTGCAAGGGGGCTCGTGTTGCACTATCCCGCACAACTCCATGAATGTGCGAGTCGGCAATGAGGGAGAGGAGAAGGAGAAGGGACATAGGGACGGGAGGAAAGGTACTAGGTACTAGGTACTAGGTACTAGGTACTAGGTACTAGGTACGAGGTACTAGGTACTAGGTACGGGGTACGAGGTACTGGGTACTAGGTACGAGGTACTAGGTACGGGGTGCCAAATAGAATTCTGATGTTCACCAGGAATGATGGAGTCGGGCATGGCAAATCACTCATGACCGCTTGACGTAACAGTAACCGAGTCTGCCACCGTGATGGCGAGACTGTAGATGGGGGTACCTAGTACCTAGTACCTAGTACCTAGTACCTAGTACCTCGTACCTTGTAACTATCTAACCGGTGGTGCTCTTCCCGCGGTGCGTAGCGGACACCGGTCGCTGACAAGGTTTGCAACGAGAGGTTGCTGCAGCGTGGACACGGTGGTATAATAGGCATCCAGATGATGCGTTGTGTGAACGGCCCGCTCCTTTGTTACGTGACAAAGGCCACACTCTGATGATGATGCATCATCGTCTGCGTGTGAGGTCAAGACCGTAGTTGCGCTTTCATGATGTTCATGCACGTGCACGGCAGCTGCGCCCATGACCAGCGTAAAGGCCATGAGAACAACGATGCTGATTATCCGGTGGAACATCATAGGGTTCGAACCTACGGAGTATTTTGCATTTATGAAAGCTCTCGTCCTCGATCAAAATGGACTCGCCGTGCAGGAGGTTCCAAAGCCCAGTTGTCCCGCGGGACACGTACGTGTGAGCCTACGTGCGGCTGCGCTCAACCACCGCGACGTCTATATCACCGAAGGTAAGTACGCGAAGATTGTGTATCCGGCGATCCTCGGATCAGACGGCTGTGGTGTTGTCACGGAGTCGACAGAAGCCCCTTCCCTGCTTAACAGGCGGGTGATCATTGATCCATCGATGAACTGGGACGGTGACGACCGAGCGCAGGGTCCGGGCTTTACGGTACTAGGCATGCCAACCCAAGGAACGCTTGCAGATGAAATCTGCGTGCCGGTCGAGCATATCCATGAAGCCCCGCCCCATCTGAGTGATGCGCAGGCTGCTGCGCTGCCCCTTGCTGGCGTAACTGCATGGCGAGCAATCATGCATCAGGGTCAGCTACTTGCAGGCCAAACAGTCCTTATCACCGGCATCGGTGGTGGTGTTGCGCTTGCTGCATTGCAGTTTGCTGTTGCCGCAGGTGCGCGCGTGCTCGTTAGCAGCACGTCAGACATCAAGCTTGCACGAGCCGTCGAGCTGGGCGCGGCAAAGGGCTTCAATGTTACGCATGAGGGATGGTCAAAGGCCGCCAGTGCTGAAGGACCTGTTGACCTAATCGTCGACTCTGTAGGGGGCGAGTACATCAACGACTACACGAACATTGTCCGCCCTGGCGGACGTATCGTTGTCTATGGTGCCTCACGGGGCGTCGTCCCCTCGCTGAACATCCACCGCATCTTTTGGAAGCAAGTTCATCTCATCGGTTCAACGATGGGGACCGCTGGCAACTTTTCCGATATGCTCGCGTTTGTTACAAAGCACAGCATTGTACCCGTTGTCGATTCTGAATTCGCGCTCTCCGATGCCCCGTCTGCATTTGAGCGAATGAAGCTGGCGCAACAGTTTGGAAAGATCGTCGTTCGATGCAGCTAAGCTCCCTCCTTGGGCATGCTGCAGAGCTTGTCCGCATCATTCGCAAGAGTCCACAACCCGGTGATGCCATCGCGTCGGAGTACTTCCGTTCGAAGAAGTATATCGGTGCAAGCGACCGAAGATTCATCAGCGGACTTGTTTTCCATACGCTGCGCACGCTTTCACTGAGTGAAGCGATTCAACTGCACTATGCTCTTGAAGATGTTGTCCATGGGGCTCATATGCTCCTTGAGCAACCAGACCAACTCGATCAGACATGGCTTGATTCGCTCCCTCTTCATGTGCGGGTATGCACCCAGGACTGGCTGCTGGCATCGACGCAGCAGCGTTGGCCAGACGACGCCCCGCGTGTCTGGGATGCTATGACATCGGCTGCTCCTCTCGTGCTTCGCGTGAATCTGCGCAGAGCCAGCCGTGATGCTGTGCTCAAGAAGCTCATTGAGGAAGGATTGAGTGCAACAGCTGGAGAGCTTTCTCCTGCTGCGATTCTGATTCACCAGCGTGTGAATCTCTTGCAGCACCCCCTATACCTCAACGGTATTGTCGAAGTACAGGACGAGGGCAGTCAGCTTATCGGCTATGCATGCGCACCGCAGGAAGATGATGTTGTGCTCGATGCATGTGCTGGGGCCGGCGGCAAGACGCTCCATATTGCCGACCTGCAGAACGACCATGGTCGTGTGATCGCACACGACATCGAATGGAATAGACTCAAGGAAATCCCGAAGCGTGCCGAGCGTGCAGGACTTAGGTCAATCAAGCTCGAAACCTCGAAGCAGCGGGACCAACGTGGATTGCCGCAGGCGGACGTCGTCCTTGTCGATGCACCATGCTCGGGACTCGGCACTGTCCGACGGCTGCCAACGGTGAAGTGGCGCATCACACCAGACACCCTGGCGCGTCATGCACGCAAGCAGCTTCAGGTTCTTGAACAATACGCCGGCCTAGTCGCTCCGGGCGGCATTCTTGTCTATGCTACCTGCAGCATCATGCCCGAGGAAAACGAACGCGTTGTCGAGGAATTCCTCGCAACTCATCCGGAGTTCGTTCTCGATCCCCTCGCCCCCTGCTTTGCACGTCACGGCATCACGATCCCTGGCCTGGAAGATGGGCAAGCAACCCTCCAGGTTGACCCCTATCACCACCATACCGACGGCCTCTTCATGGCACGGATGAAGAAGATGTGATATTGGTACACTCCGTAGATTGCTACTGGGGAAACAAATAATTTTCTGAGCACGTACGTCTCAATTTCTTCACGGTTCTTTCCATTATTCTTCGGGTCTATTGTTACCTCTATGAGCACACCTATGAAACGCCCCTGGCTACCGACCGCTTTGCTCGCTGCTGCGATTGTCATTGCTGCTGTGATCGGTTCACTAACCATCTCCTCTGTTGTTTCGTCCCAGCGAGAGCTCATCTCGGTTAAGGGGCTTGCACAAGTTGAATTCGACAGCGACGTGATCGTATGGAACGGTCAGTTCGAACGCAAGGCCAAGGAACTGAATACTGCGTATGCATTGATCAAGAAAGACGCAGATGTTATTCGCAAGTATCTCGTGGACAAGGGCGTAAATCCGAAAGAAATCGTCTTCGGATCTGTTGCCATTACAAAATCATACCAAGAGGTGCCGGCTGGCGACAATCTCGTTCGAGTGTTCGACGGCTACCAGCTGACACAATCAATCAAGATCGAAAGTAAGAATGTTGACTACATCGAATTCGTCAGCCGGGAGATCTCAGAGCTCCTGAATTTCGGTGTCGAGCTTCAGTCGGATGTACCGAAGTACTACTATTCAAAGCTTGATGCACTCAAGAAGGACCTTCTTGCCCGCGCCTCGGCAGACGGCACAGCGCGTGCTCAAGCTATTGCCGACAATGCCAAGGGTGGCTTGGGCAAACTCCACAACGCAGATATGGGCACATTCCAGATCACTGCTCCCAACAGCGACGAAGACTACACATGGGGTGGAGCCTTCAATACAACCAGCAGACGCAAGACGGCAAGTATCACCGTGAACATGCAGTTCCTGGTGAAATGAACCGTCGCGATATCCTCGCCATGCTAACTTCCACGATGGCACTTGGGTCCGCCCGAGCCTTAGCCGATGCACTGCCGAGTGCATCAATACAGTTATCTGAGAGGATGCCGGTGTTGTTCGTTGGTCATGGCAATCCTATGAATGCCATCACGGACAATGCCTTTGCCAAGCAATGGGAACGCATTGGACGCAGACTTACGCCTCGAGCCATTCTGTGCATCAGCGCCCACTGGGAATCCACTGGCTCTCTCATAACTGCAATGCCGAAGCCGAAGACCATTCATGATTTCGGTGGCTTCCCCGATGAACTGTTCCGCGTTCAGTATCCAGCACCGGGCAGCCCTGAACTGGCAAACGACGTAGCAACTGCAACGCATCAGCGCATAGTCCAGGATCATGAATGGGGCTTGGATCACGGAGCATGGAGCGTGCTCAAACGTATGTTCCCCGGGGCGAACGTCCCGGTGCTACAGCTGAGTCTCGACATCCGCAAGAGCCCCTTACAGCATATCGAGCTTGCGCGTGAGCTCTCATATCTGCGCAGTAAAGGCGTTGTGATCATCGGTAGTGGTAACATCGTGCACAACCTCGGGATGGTACAGTGGCGAGGGGGCTCCCTAGACTGGGCGATCGAGTTCGACGAACTCTCTAAGGAACTCATCACTACGCGCGACCTAGCATCGCTCGCAAATTACAGCGCACTTGGAAAAGAAGCTCAGCTCTCAATCCCAACACCAGAGCACTATCTACCAATGCTGTATGCGCTCTCACTGATCGAGGCCGATGAAGACATTGAGTTCTTTAACGAGACCATCGACCTTGGCAGCGTGAGCATGCGCTCGTTTATGACGGCGTGAGGATGCTTAGTTCAGAAGAATAGAGCCACGTTCAATCTCAACTAGATATTGGGCATCGCCGTTACGCCGAGTTATCTGCTACTTCAGGACTTTACAGCGTATCCGAAGTGAGTCTGCATGTATAAGTTTGTTTATCTGTTCTGCGGCAGCATTGACTCCTAACTTTTCACCACAATCGCATAGTTCTAGGAGTGGATCTTTATCAAGGATGAGAGCATACAACTCGTCCGTCGTTGGCAGCTGTGCCAATTGTGAATACTCTTCATAGGTGACTTTAAGGAATGCAACGTTCTTATTGATACCTCGCTTATCGAGCAGATATCCCTTGCTCAATCGAGTTGGCAAGGTAAATCCAGCTGATGTCCGAACATCCCGAGGATCAGGATATGATACAACTGCCGTGCGTTCATCGTTGAGTATCACAGGTAGGTGATGTGCATAGTCGCCACGTGTCTTGTATACGTATGCCTGCTGCCTTGGCGTCAACTGCGACACATACAAGAAAGCTCCTTGGCTGCGATCCTGCGTACTATGAGTAGAATGGCATCCAACGACTGCACACACACCAACGATGATTCTATATCTCATGTGCATGGGGAACTACATCACATGCCCGCTGGTGGAGCACCAATGATTACTTTCTTGGTCAGTACACCGCG
>CAZAGH010000013.1:0-38407 GCA_964484755.1 uncultured Melioribacter sp.
AGGCGCAGCTTACTTCTGTTGTTGAAATAGTTTGTCTATTACCGCAGCAGATTCTTCTGATAGTGGCTTTGTAGGGTCGATATCAATACTGACAAGTGTTTTACGACCTGCTTCAACCTCTTGTAGTTCCTGCTCTACCTCCGCAATCGCCTGTTGGATATGCAGGTTCTCGCGCTTTAATTCTTCCGGATTTCCCATAAGTCACCCTCTATAAAGTCGGTTATTTGAGTTTGGAAAATGTATTCACGCTGGTGCGGTAATATGTCAGTCTGATCGGTCTTTCTGTAGGCGAAGTACAACAATATAACGTCCTTCACAGAATCATACCGATACACAATCCGTAAGCCCCCGCGTTGTCCTCTTTGATGCAGGCGATCAGGAAAACGTAGCTTACGGACCCCGCTATAGCCTGACATTAGCTTCCCAGAGGTTGGGAATTCTGATAGCCTAAACAATAGTTCGCGGAGCGATTCTGGAGTGAAGTATCGATCTACACCCACCCTGAACTTGGATGAAAACAAGAATCGCATGGATGAACACCTTGCAGTTTGATGATTTACTGCAATAGTGCTTTTGACACGCAAAAACGTGACATCAATGCGCAAAGAATCGGGATGGCACCATTTTTTGGACGGTCCCACAAGTGCACTCAAGCGTTTCGGGCGAGCCATCGGCTCGTCCCTACAGTTATCTGACCACGCCCGAATACAGAAACGCAATTCCGCCGGTGAGTTCTTCGTAGGTGCAGTCGGTGAGGCGTCCGGTAGATTGCATGAGTTCAGTGAACTGCTCTCTACATGGGAATGCAGCTGCCGTTGTTGGCAGGTACTCGTATGCTTTGCGGTTGCCCGTTAGCAGTCCGCCGATCAGGGGGATGATGTTCTTGCTGTAGAATCGGTAGGTAAGGCCCATAATGCCACGGGGCTGACCGAACTCGAGGATAACGATGCGACCGCCGGGTTTTACAACGCGAGCCATTTCCGAAAGTGCGGTCTTGGGGTTGTCAACATTGCGGATGCCAAACGAGATGCTAGCTACATCGAAGGTTGCATCGGCATAAGGCAAGTGCATTGCATCAGCAACTTCGAAGTCTACTGCTAGCCCCTTACTTGTTGCCTTGGCTGGCGCATGCGATAGCATGTCGGCATTGAAGTCTGTGCCAAGCACCTTCCCCGTTGGTCCAACTGTGCGCTTGAATTCCAGAGCCAGATCACCGGTGCCCGTTGCGCAGTCCAGCACTGAGCTGCCCGGCTTTGCGCCACTAACCTTCACCGTGCGCTTGCGCCACAGATGATGAATACCGAGCGAGAGAACGGAGTTTGTTAGGTCGTAGCGAGGGGCGATGTCGGAGAACATCGCGTGGACGGCTTGGCTCATGCGTCAAAAATACGTTGAACGGTGTTCCATGCACTCAGCATTACAGCCGGTGTGCCCTGACCCGGGAACGCGCTGTCGCCGATGTGATAGAGTCCGCGAAATGGTGTTTGGTTTGGTGGTAGCGTAATGAGCGGACGTGCCACATCGTGCGGGATACCTCCCACATAGCCGTCATAGCGTTGCGTGTAGGTAACCCATGTGCGCGGCGTTCCGGCATCCTGCTCGGAAACGACCATGCCGGCAAACTCGGGCATACGACGCATGATAATGCGCATGATATGCTCATGCACGCGCTGCTTCTGCTCGCGATAGGCTTCGTCGGAAAGGCCCTTCCAATCATCAGACCGTGCATGGGTGCTCACAGTCACCGTGCTATGTCCGGCTGGTGCTTTCTCGCGATCCTCTGGATGTGAGATGGTCAAGAACAGTGACTTCGAATGCACATGCGGTATCGGCTCATCAAGGTGCAACTGTACGTATTGCCCGGGCAGCTTCGGCACGCCCTCGAGCACAAAGTAGGCCGTGACGGCACACCATGAATTGTCGAACCTGCGTCCCTTCTTCTGATACCACGATGCAACGTTGCCCTCTGTGAGCGATGGCATATTCCATATCGGAATCGATGAGATCACGTTCGTTGCCTCGTAAACTTCGCCGTTGGCACATGCAACACGCCACGTGTTTGTCGATGCATTACGCGTGATCGATGTAACGCTCCGACGAAACTTGATGCGAGCCCCGCTGCCTGTTGCCGAGCGCATCAGCTGCAGTGCCGGACGATACATCCCGCCCATTGGGTAGTAGGTGTCACTTGGATACGTCAGCCCCATGGCACCCGTCAGGTAAGGGGCTTTCTGGGATGAGTTCTGCGTGCTAATGAGAAGCTGCTCGTCGATAAAGTCGCGGTAGGCAGGATCTCTATGCACGCCATAGCGCTCCATGAGCACGTCTACTGGACGTATCAGCCCGGTGGCAAGGGGAGCCCCTTTCAACGCTGATGGCGAGAGTAACTTGAAGTAGTCGCTCAACTGCGCTGGTGGGAAGTGCGTGAGCCCACCGATCAGTCCCCAAACGCCTGCTTCAAGCTGATAGAGTTTGTTCCAAAACCCAGCCTGGTTGCCCTGTGGAAAGATGCGCTGGACTTCTTCGATCCATGCCTGCTTGTCGGCGTGACGCATAACATCGGCATGCGGGGTGCGAATGAGCATGCCCGGATCCTGACGCACGACGTGTGGTGTAATGCCAAGCTTTTTGAAGACACGTCCTGCCGGCTGATGATCGCGCAGGCCCGCAATTGTTGTTGCCCCTACGTCGAAGGTGTAGGGTCCTTTGCGAAAGAACGATGCACATCCTCCAAGCGTATCGTGTGATTCAAGAACTATTACGTCGTGGTGTTCGTCCGCTAGGAGCGCGGCAGCCGTCAGGCCGGCGTAACCTGCGCCTAAGACAATGGTTGTTGCAGATGTTGTCATGCCCGATAAACACGCTGTTTCCAGCATCCGTTCCATTGCCATTCCTGCTAGATTTGCGTATGCAGAATACCACCCGCCCCCTCGCTCTCCTGCTCGTTGTGCTCGGCAGCATGTTCGTTGCAACAGCGCAAGAACACCGTGAAGATGCAAGTCACATTCGCGCTCGCTACGATGACTTCCTGAAACGACGTGAGCCAAAAGGTAAGGCGCTTGCAAATGATGTGCGCAGCAAGGCCATATCAGAGCTCTCCAAGATGCAGTCAAAGCTGCGCGAGACAAATCAAGCAGAGCAGCCACAGTGGACGCAAAAGGGTCCGCTGCAGGTTGGTGGACGTATCAAACATATCGTCGTGGACCCAACCAATAACTCCACCATCTACATCGCCGCCGCTGCAGGGGGCGTATGGAAATCAACTGATGCCGGCGAGAGCTGGAATCCGATGATGGACTTTACCAACGCCATTGCAATGGGTGCCCTGTGTATGGATCCAGAAAATCCAACAACGATCTACGCAGGAACTGGCGAACAGGTGCGCGGTGGTAATATCTATCTTGGTGCCGGACTCATGAAGTCTACCGATGCCGGCCAGACATGGTCAGTTAGTGGTCTAACATCCGTTGGGTCCTTCTCGCGGGTCTTCATCCATCCCAAGCAACCAACGCTGATGATGGCATCGGCCATGAACGCGGATGCTGGTGTGTGGAAGAGCACTGACAAGGGGCTTACCTGGACCCGCGTGTTGAAGGGTCAGATATACGATATGTCTATGGATCCGACAGATCCGCAACGATGGGTTGTTGCTATGCCAGACGACGGACTCGTGTTTACAACTGACGGCGGCGCTACGTGGACACCGCGGACACTGGGATTTCCAGGATGGATCGGACGCTCAAGCGTGATGATAGCCCCTTCCAACCCTAACATTGTTTACGCACTCGTGGAGCTTGATGCTCTTGCAACACTTGTGAAGTCAACAGATGGCGGTACCACGTGGACGATGACCTATCGCGATGCACAAGGCTGCTTCTTTGCCGGTGATTGCTCTACGATGAGCAGTCAAGGATTCTACGACAACCTCTTGACCGTCAATCCTCGCGATGCCAATCACGTGATCGCAGGTGGCATCGATCTGTGGATGACAACCAACGGCGGCAGCTCATGGGCAAACGTCACCAACGGCTATGCCGATGGCGACGGAGGCAATGCCCCTCACGTCGATCAGCACTGTGTAACGTTTGATCCCGTGGACGAGAATGTTGTCTACGCCGGCAATGATGGCGGCATGATGAAAAGCACAGATAAAGGAGCTACCTGGAAGCACATCAATAACAACCTTGCGGTAACGCAGTTCTATGCCTTCGATGTCGATCGCACGGCTCGTGAGCGCATGTTCGGTGGTACACAAGACAACGGAACACTCGGCACATTTGAAGGAACTGTTGACTGGGAACGTATCTGGGGCGGCGACGGAATGGTCACACTCGTGGACCCTTCTAACGGCAACATCGTGTATTGTACAAATCCCAATGGTTCGATTGTACGACTCGATTTCGGCACACAATCTGCTCGCGGCATCATGACTGGTATCAACACGAGCGAGTCCGCAGAATGGGTTGCCCCAATCGCGATCGATCCGTTCAACGCAAGTGCGCTTTGGACTGGTCGTCAGCGCGTCTACTTCACCGATAGCAAGGGTGATGTCTGGACGCCATCATCGCCGCAGTTTGCCGGAAACGTCTCGGCAATCACCTGTTCCCCAGCCGATGAAGAAGTGATCTGGGCCGGCGGCGCAATGGGCGATGTATGGGTCACAACCGATTACGGTATGAAGTGGACCGAGGTGAGCGGCAATCAGCTCAGTATGCTCTATGTGTCCGACATCGCATGTGACAACGAGAACAAGAACGTAGCCTGGGTAACCTACTCTACCTACGGTACGCCACAGGTGTGGCGCACAACAGACATGGGTAAGACCTGGGAACCACGCTGGTCAGGCATGCCCGATCTGCCCGTAAATTCCATTGAGCTGCATCCAGATGACAACAACATTGTCTTCATCGGTACGGACGTGGGTGTGTTCGTATCATTCGATGCCGGAGGCTCTTGGATGCCATATGGCAAGGGGCTTCCCCGCTCCCCCGTTCTTGACCTGCGTATCGATCCAACATTCGGCTACGTGCGTGCAGCCACGCACGGACGATCCATCTGGGAAACATCGTTGCTTTCGGTGCGTCCAAGCGAGCCCCTTGTAACATCGCCTGTGGGTGGAGAACACCTCATCGGACTGCAACAGACCGTCTTGTCATGGACAGGTGTTCCATCGCCAGTGACCGTTGAGTATTCCATCGACAATGGCATGACCTATCGTTCAATAGCGCGTGACGTAACATCAAATGTTCTTCAGTGGCAGGTACCCAATGCGCCATCGAGCACCGCAGTTATTCGCGTTACGAGTCAGTCTACCCCATCAGTCATCGTAAACAGTCGTACCTTCTCCATCGGACGTCTCGCCAAGGGGATCATCCAGTCGCAGCGCGGCATGGGATGGATCCCGTACGGACTCTCCTATGACGGCAAGGGCGGACTCTGGACAACGAACTTCCGTGCTGGAACGCTACACAAGATCGATCCAACAACACTTGTGCCGATCAAGACGGTGGTGATGAAGAATGCTGGCGACAGTCTCTTTACAGATCTCTGCTACGACAGAGAAAAGAACGAGATCTACGTCCATCGCCTCAACTCCAGCGACGGCGCTTCGACGCAGGTTGTGGTGGTCGATACGAACGGCAACCTTCTGCGCACCTTCCCGTCTGCTGCCCGCAGATATGGAATCGGCATTGAGCTTGTGAACGGCACGCTCTATGGAAGCGAACGCGATGGTGAACGCTTCTTCGTAGGCATGAATCCACAGGATGGCCAAGAGACATTCTCTGCCTACAACCCGTTTCAGCAGACGTATGGTCCGCGAGGCCTGACAACAGACGGACGCGGGAACTTCCTGCAGGTATGCACTGGCTTTGCCGCAGGGGGAGGTGCCCTAGAGAATGCGAGCATTGCTGAGATTCCAATTCCTGCAAGCAAGATGATGCAGATAACCGATGCATTGCCATTGGAATCAACGCGTGGACTCATCAATGCTCGCGGTGTTGAGCTTGACACACGCGACGAAACAATGTGGATCTCCGACATCAACGGCACCATCTGGAAGTTCACAGGCTTGCGGTTTGTCGAGCCCCCTATCACTTCCGTCAACGATGATGTGGAGGCTCAAGCTCCATCGCAGATAACGATCATTCCGCATCCTGTTCGCTCGAGTGCTCTTATCAGCATTGCGGCTTCAGGTGTTGCACGCGACGTTGTGACAACGATCTATGACATCACTGGATCTGCAGTGCTGACGCTTCCACGGGAACATCAATCAGCCGATGAGCTTCTTCTGCTCCGCATACCAGACGGAAAGCTTACACCGGGCAGTTATGTTATCAACATCGATACAACCAACGAGCCCCCACTTCGTCGTACGTTTGTGGTCTGCGAATAGGTAACGATCAACTCAATCTGCACTGAAGTATCGCCCATGCAACACATCGTACTTTCCATCATCACCATGAGTATCGTATGGTATGCATGGCAAAATTTTAAGTGGGTTGGTCGTCTCAAAGCAAGCGACTTAGACCTCACCGATGAACAGCGCCAGCAACGTCAGATGCAATACATCATGCGCATCGTGGTGTGCTTGCTAACGCTAGCCATGCTACCATTCATATTTACCTTTATCGTGAAATAATGTCGACAGATCCTCAACAGCCGAATAATCACACTCCGAAAACATCAGAACGAAAGTTTCTTGAGGGACCCCACTCGCGTCTGCGTGAGTTCTGGTTCGTGATGCGTGTTGTCATCGAATTCATCCGCGGCTTCCGCATCCTGCACTTTGTTGGACCCTGCATCACTGTCTTTGGGTCTGCCCGCTTCAAGGAAGACCATCCGTTCTACCAGATGGCACGCGATGTAGGTGCACGCCTCGCCGATATGGGCTTCACTGTAATGACAGGGGGCGGCCCCGGTATCATGGAGGCTGCAAATCGCGGAGCTAAAGAAGCAGGCGGCACGAGCATCGGACTCAACATCGAACTCCCATTTGAGCAGCATGCCAACCCATGGCTTGATGTAATGATCAACTTCGAACACTTCTTCGTCCGCAAGGTCATGCTTGTGAAGTATTCCCTCGGCTTTGTTGTGATGCCAGGAGGCTTCGGCACCATGGACGAACTCTTCGAAGCAATTACGCTCATGCAGACAAAAAAGATCTTCAACTTCCCTGTCGTGCTGATGGGCAAGGAATACTACGGTGGCATGATGGATGAGATCCGTAAGACAATGATCGACAACAAGACGATCAGTCCAGAAGATCTCGATCTATTCTTTGTAACCGACAGCATCGATGAAATGGAAGCCTTTCTGCGCAAGAGTGTTGTCAAGCGTTTCGGTCTCAAGCAACAACTCTTCATTCCGAAATCATGAACATCTGTATCTATTGCGGCTCTCTCTCAGGGATGAATCCTGCCTATACTGCAGCGGCTGAAGAAGTCGCCCATGAACTCGTCCGCCGAAGCTGGGGACTTGTCTATGGAGGTGGAAGTATCGGCATCATGGGTTCGATAGCCCGCACCGTGAGCGCATCAGATGGCTACGTACATGGGATCATCCCAACGTTTCTTGCCGTTGATGAAGTGCTATATCCGGACTGCTCAGAGCTCACGATCGTCGAATCAATGCATCGCCGCAAGCAACTCATGATCGACCATTCGTCGATGTTGCTTGCTCTGCCAGGGGGCTATGGCACACTTGATGAACTCTTTGAGGCCATCACGTGGAAGCAGCTTCAACTGCATGACCGTCCAATTGGTCTGCTGAACGTCGATGGGTACTTCGACCCTCTACTCTCGCTGATCGATCATATGTCTGCAACAGGCTTTGTGCGTGAGAAGCACAAGTCCATGATGATTGTCTCTGACTCGGTGGTAGACCTGCTCGATGCACTTGGAGCGCATGCAGGCAATCCACTCTACGACAGAACAGAGCGCGGATAGGCCGATGCTCAAGGATCTGCTCTTTCACAGTGCCGGGTCGATCATCCGTGTCGGCAAGACGCGTCCACTCCAACCAGAAGACGCTCCGTCACTGCCCAGCTATCTCGAACCGCGAGATGCACCTGAAGCCTTCTCGAAGATCGACGCCTCCCATCCGTGGAGGTTTATCTTCGGCGTCTTTCGGTCAACGGGTACCCCTGCAAAACGTATCGGCATACTCGTAACAACCAAAGTTCTGCTCGCAGCACTCTCGCCCCTGCTTCTGCACAGACTCCTTGTACTCCTTCCGAATGTAAGCGACACACCGTTTGCTCTGTCCTGGCAGGCACTGCCGCTGGCGGCGTTTGCCACTGCTCTCTCGCTGGGACTCTTGGGCATGCTTGGTGCACTTGTGCAACAGCATATCTACTTCACGATGCTGCGCGGCTATGCCACGGTAGTCAATGGCATCAATAACCGTGTGATGCATCACACTCTGCGCCTGCGCAGATCTGCGCGGTCGATGATGCAGACCGGTGATCTTGTAAACCACCTCTCAAGTGACACCGACGCCTTGGCCGAGGCGATGTTCTTTATCCCAGAGTTTATGAACTCGGCCCTACAGACAATTGTCGTTGTTTGCTTGCTGTGGCACTATCTGGGTGTGGCGACGCTGGCATCGCTGGCAATGCTGCTCATCATCTCGCCCCTTACCGTCGTTGCAGCACGACGATTTCGGAAGCTCGATCATCAGATCATGGAGCTGCGCGATACACGAGTTACACTCATGTCGCAGATCCTGCAGGGCATTCGCGTGGTCAAGTACCATGCATGGGAACGTTCCGTATCCGAAGAAGTGCAACACGTGCGCAAGAACGAGATCGCCACACGCATCCGCATCGTACGAACGGATGCATTAAGCAATGTGATCTTTGTCTCGGCCACAACACTTGTAGGCTTTGCGGGCTTCTTCACCTACACAACCTTGGGCGGCACACTTACGGCTCCGCTCATCTTTGCATGTCTGGCCCTGTTCACGATGCTCGAAGAACCCTTCGGGATGATTAGTCACCTGCTTGCCAATCTGCAGCATGCACGTGTGGCCTCATCGCGACTCAATGCGTTCTTTCAGGCGTCTACTCGTGAGATTGAAACAACCCAGATCGACGAAGCACAGCATCCGGTTGGACTCGACGTCAAGGGGCTTACCATGCGCTTCCCAGATGCCGACAAGCCGGCTCTCTCCGATATCGATCTCTCGATCCCGCAGGGGGCAAGTGTTGCTCTCATCGGATCCGTTGGTGGTGGCAAGAGCACGCTTCTTCGCACGCTCGCTGGACTTCACCATGCAGAGCATGGCAGTATCACGCACACTGGTGTACCATCGGGAGTCCGCCCGCGGCAGGGCTATGTTCCACAGGAAGCGTTCATCATGAATGCTACCATTCGTGAGAATATCCTCTTTGGCGAGGCGGCGGATCCGGAGAAGCTACAGCGTGCCATCGAGGCATGCGCACTCACACGCGATCTGGCCATGATGCCATCAGGACTGCAGACAGAGATTGGTGAGCGCGGAGTGAATCTCTCAGGAGGACAGAAACAGCGGATCTCGCTTGCGCGCGCGGCCTATTACAGACCAGGCATTGTCTTTCTCGATGACCCATTGTCGGCCGTAGATGTCGACACCGAAGAACATCTCGTGACAGAGCTCTTGTTCAGTGAGTGGGCCAACATCACCCGTATCGTTGTCACCCACCGGCTGCGACATCTACAGGACTTCGATATCGTGGTCATCGTTGAGAACGGTCAGGTTGTTGCGAGTGGACCCTACGATGCCATCAAACACAATCCCCACATGACGCGTCTGCTCGAAGCGCAAACCCAAGCCGAGATCGCACATGAAACTGGACCACAGGTTTCGTCAAGCTCTACGCAGCACACACCTCACGGATACGCCGATGAGCCGCAGCAGGAAGTAGGACGTATCACCGAAGACGAAGACCGCGCCACGGGCGCTGTGCGCTTAGGTGTCTACCTGTCGTATCTACGCGCGATGATCGGCACGTCATGGGGCGCCCCCTTCATACTCGTAGCATTGATTGTAACAACGGTTGGCCTCACACTCCTGCCGATGGCTCAGATGTCGTGGCTGGGTAGCTGGACGGATGCGCAGTCGCATCCCGGCGAGTCAGCCGGATTTTGGTCGAGCCTGCTGCAGAGTTTCGACGTTGTTGTTGTCTCAACTCATACAGCACTTGTTGTCTACGGTTTACTCGGAGTACTGGTTCTTACCGCTTGGTACGGCGAGCGTCTCTTCTGGATGTATCGAGCAGCGAAGGCCGGCGTCTTGATACACAACAAGGCATTGAGCGGCGTTCTGAGTGCGCCTCTACGATTCTTCGATAGTACGCCGATGGGACGCATCCTGAACCGTTTTGCACGCGATGTCGAGGGTGTTGACGATCACCTCTCATGGAACTTTGAACAGTCAATCCGTTCGCTTGCACAAACGCTCGGAGCGCTTGTACTGATTCTGACAATCATCCCGGTTGTGGTTGTGGTAGTCGTGCCTGTGCTGGCGTTGTATTACGTGTTGCAACGGGACTATCGCAAAAGTGCCCGCGAAGCCAAGCGTTTGGAGTCGATCAGCAGATCAAGTAGGTATGCGCACTTCAAAGAACTTGTAACCGGACTCGACGTCGTGCATGGCTTTGGCAAAGAACAGTTTATGCTCAACACCTACTTTGATATTCTCGCACGGTATCAGCGTCAGTACTGGTGCAGCATCATGCTCAACCGTTGGTTCAGTACACGCGTGCCCCTCATCTCGGGTGGCGTGTCGCTGGCAACATGTGTGATCATTGTGACCGTTGCATGGACGGGTAGCATTCCCACAGGCATCGCAGGACTTGTCCTCACGTATGCGCTTAGCTTCTGGGGAAGTCTTAACTGGACAGTGCGCTCCTTTAGCGAAGTTGAATCACGCATGACGTCCGTTGAGCGTCTGCTCACGTATGCCTCGATCGAACCAGAACCATCGACCACGTCGACGCCCATTCTTGCAAGCAACGCGCAATGGCCTACGCAAGGGGCTATCACAGCAGACAATCTCTTTGTGCGCTACGCGCCGCATTTACCTCATGTGCTCAGAGGTGTCTCGTTCTCAATTGAGCCGGCATCAACAGTTGGAATCATCGGTAGAACAGGCTCTGGCAAGAGTACACTCTTCCAAACGCTGTTCCGGTTTGTTGAACCTGATGGTGGACGTGTCCTGATTGATGGCGTTGACATCACGACGATTCCACTCGAAACGCTGCGCAAGAACATCGCCATTATTCCGCAGGACCCAACACTCTTTATCGGAACGATCCGAGCTAACGTCGATCGGTTCAACACATGCACAGACGCCGAAGTGTGGGACGCGCTGCGTCGCGTACAGCTAGCAGATGTTGTGCGGGCACTTCCAGGAGAGCTGCATGCAAACGTGTTTGAAGGGGGCGTGAACTTCTCGCAGGGTCAGCGTCAGCTACTCTGCATGGCCCGCGCTATCCTCACAAGGGCGCGCATCATCGTGCTCGACGAGGCGACGGCCAGTGTGGATGTTGCAACCGATGCATTGATCCAGCAGACGATCCGCGAAGAGTTTCAGGATGTAACGGTGCTTATCATCGCACACAGACTCGACACTGTTGCCGATGCAGATATGATCATCGAATTGTCGGAAGGCACGATCGCGTCTATTACCAGACGTTGACTTCGCGCACGAGCGTGATGCCAAACGTATCAGCTACCGAATGCTGAATCTTCTGGGAGAGCTCAAGGACTTCTGCCCCAACAGCACCGCCGTGGTTTACGAGCACGAGTGCCTGACGGTCGTGCACGCCGCATGCGCCGTGGCGAGCCCCTTTCCAACCGCACTGCTCGATAAGCCATCCAGCAGCCACCTTGACTGTTCCATCCGACTGAGGATAACTGGGCATGGCAGGATAGCGATCCAGCAATGCTGACGACTGCTCCGCTGTGATCACAGGATTCATAAAGAATGAGCCTGCATTGCCGATCACCCGTGGATCTGGAAGCTTGCGCGTGCGCACGCTTACGACGGCGTTGTAGATGTCGAGTGTTGTCGGCGTTGTGATGTGCATCGCAGCAAGCTCTTCCTGCACGTCACGATAGGATGTCACAAGCTTCGGATCGAGGGAAAGCCGATATGTAACTGATGTGATCATCACTTTATCGCGCAACTCCCGCTTGAACACACTTACACGATACCCAAAGTCACAGTCTGCCGCGGAGAACTTGCGGATCTCTCCCGTTTCGAAGTCGAACGCCTCGAGTTCCTCGAAGATGGAAGCCTGCTCTACGCCATAGGCTCCGATGTTTTGCATCGGTGCAGCGCCAACGGTTCCAGGTATGAGCGCAAGGTTTTCCATGCCCGACCAGCCCTGAGTCACCGTCCAAGTGACAGCCTCGTGCCAGTTCTCTCCGCTACCAAAACGAATGTGAACGTCATGTCCGTCAACACATTCTGCACGCTGATACATCTGGTTGATGATCACAAGTCCGGCAACGTTACCCGTGAGCAGAACATTACTACCACCGCCAAGCACGCGTAACGCAAGCCCCTTATCGCGGGCATAGGCAACTGCTTCTTGTAGATCTTGAATATTCGAGACAACAGCAGCATGCTCAGCTCGTGCTGGGCATCCGAACGTCGTGTGTTCACCAAGGTCGATATTGTGTTGGATGGTAAGCATCAGCGGGCAAGATGCATGATGGTCTTCACATAGCAAGCATCAGCGGTTGTTACGACCACTGTGTAGGGTCCGCTGGCAAGTCCGTCGCACGAGAGCTCCACGAACTCACTATTCAATGGCATGTCAACCACGAGGGCACCATGCAGACTGTACACATGCACGCGGCGCATGAGTGATGCGCTGCGTAGCTGAATTTTGTCGCCTAGCGTTGCTGCTGTTACTGACTCTCCTTCATCGCTGGCTACCGACGTTGCACCTCGGCTCCAGCGGTATGTAAGACCTGATGGCATGTCGGTTTCGTAAATCACATTCCTCGGATTTGTCTCAAATTCAAACCCGGCAGTCGCATTGCTGGCGCTATTGCTCTGAAAGCGCACGATTGAGTTGTCGAGTTCATCGGCTCCGCGCAGTCCAATGTGTGCCGATGTGGGCAACAGTAGTGCCACAGGTCTCTGATAAACAAACTCGATCGTTGAATTCTCGTGGATGCGAACCTGAAATGTGAAACGTCCACTCGTCGTGGCAATACCTTGAAAGTTGAACACACGCGCGGCAAGCTCCTGCCACTCGATCACAGCAACTCTGTTGGGTGCAACTCCTTGAATCTCGTATGCTACATGCCACGGATTTGGTGCATTTATATCCGGCACGATGAACATGCCCAACGGCGAGACAATGGCATCGACGTCATCCGTCATCAGCAGCGGCAATATGGTGTAGAGCGGCAGCCTGTTTGTACCGAAGGTGAGAAACCCATTTCGGTAGACCGAGATTGTTCTTCCGCCAGTCGGCAGTTCAAACGGAGTTTCGATCTGTGATATCACATTTCTCGGCTTGGCGTTGTTTTGCAAAAATACCGGCTCGAAAAGGGGCTTAAAGGTGCCAATGCTGCGCGAGAAGATATACGGACGCGCAAAGAGTGGACGCTTACGCTCGCGCTTGACAAACAACGTCGAGGGAACACCATAAATGGGGACGACTGCATTGTGCACCTGATACCAGCGCGCATACTGTGCCGTATCAATGTTTGTCCATGCAGAATAGACGCGCTCGGCCGGCATGTTCTCGATAATGGCCACGCCATTTTCGGGAACAACATCGGCAGCAACGATGTCTCCGGCATCGTCATCATAGAGTCGGTACTCATCACCACCAACAAGCCCCTGCCAGGGAGCAGTAGTGCGGTTAACAAAACCAGCACCAATAGCTATGGTCATTTGTGAATCACTCGTTTTGACACCAGTAAACTGCAGCGTTACAATGGCAGAATCAGGATCAATGGTAGGCTGACGCGATTGCGGAATGAATCTCCACCCAATAGCACTCGGCACAACAACGTATGCACCTGGAACGATGTATCGCTCATAGATCGATGTCGAGGCTTGTGTGCTTGTCGGACAGTTGTCGAGTTCAAGACGAACCTCCGGACTGCTCATGAATCTGCTGAGTACAACCGTATTACCATTGTTCACAGAGTCGATGATAAAACGTGTTAGCACGGCTTTGCTAAGTGTTAGGATCAATTGAGATTCCGATGATTCAACCATCGTTGTTACAGAAGCATCGTCTTCGAACTCATCAATTCCGATACGGATAAACGGCTTAGCTATATCGATGGTGTACAGCGCTATGCCGAGCGAATCAAACCTGACGCGACCATTGGCATCACTCAACATAATCGGTTGCTTGGGAGGCTTTGGCAGACCGCCATACAGGTCGTCATCAATGGGCGACAACGAGAGTTGAACGCCTTGCAAAGGTCGTCCTTGTCGATCCCGAACGATAACAGTCAGTGCACTCGTGTCACGGCGACGTCCCGGGCTGCTAAGACATTGCGCTTGTTCGATGTATGCACGCAGAATGGGGCGCTGACGTGGATGAAATTCTAACACAACAGTGCCGCCATTATTCTGCTGCATATGGCAGTAGGACATGATCGTGCCGCGTGTTGGACGCACTTCTTCCGATGAATAACACACACCTGATTCCGACGCAATGCAGCTGTCAAGTGGTTGTGGCCAGAAGCAGCTTTGCGTATGAATCCCTCCACAGACGTGACCAATCTCATGGCACAGCACCGATGCGTCCCATGACCACGTTGGGTAATCTTCGACGGAGGCTTCGATGTCGATGGCGCAATAACTAGCCCCCTTCTCGCAAAGGCCACCGATAGATCTTGCAATTCCCTGTCCAGAGGTGCGCGAGGTGATAAATACGGCAATGTCGCGCTCGATATCGTTCATCGTGGAATCATAGAGCTGAACGAAATCGCCCAGCAGCTCGCCCACAGACGCCTCATAGTCATATGGCGAATCCTCTGGCGTCCAGATGCGCAGATTCGCAATTCGCAATCGTACGCGTAACTCCTGCTCATAGACAGCAGAGCCAACGGCAATCAGGTGCGTAACATAAGCGCGGGCAGCTTCAATTGATCCCAACTCACGAACAAGATCGCCGTCACATTCAATCGCCACGTCCAGGGTAAGCGTATCGTCCGACTGGACGTGATCCACTTGTTTTCGTGAACTCGCAACCATCTTGCGAATCAGAGGGCTAACTAACTCTGGTGCAGTTCGGCACGTAGTCTCTTGGGAAGGGGCTGGCACCCGGCGAAGCTTAGTCTCCCCTGGCAATTGCCGTAGGTCGTATCCAACTCCGTTTTCGATAACTGTGACCAAAAAGCCTTGTGTGCGGTCTACCGTGGCTATAATGCGGCGTCCAGACTGATCTTGTCCAGCATAGGTGCAGAGCGATGCAGAGGCGGCGCGGGCACTCACGACTGACGTCTTACGCAGTTGCTTGTGATCGAGCGCAGTCCCATCAGCCGACGGCAGCGATAGCTCGAGAATGGCAGGTCTGGTGCGCAGCACGTCGTCAATCGCTACAAACCTCGTCTTATCCTGTGCCTGCAATGATTGCAGGCACAGGAGCAAGAGTGCGATGATCGTGTGTATGTGCTTCACATGAAATGCGATGATTACAGGCTTGGCCCGAGCATGTCCTCAGGGCGTACCCACTCGTCGAACTGCTCTTCGGTGAGAAGTCCAAGCTTAACAGCTTCTTCCTTCAGCGTGGTTCCGTTCTTATGCGCTGTCTTTGCGATCTTGGCCGCATTATCGTAACCGATATGCGGATTGAGTGCCGTGACAAGCATGAGCGTATTCTGATTGTAGTAGTTCAAGCGCTCAACATTTGGCGTGATGCCAACGGCGCAATGCTCGTTGAACATTGTGCAGGTATCGGCCAGAAGTCGAATGCTCTGCAAAACGTTATAAATGATCACAGGCTTGAAGACGTTAAGCTCGAAGTTGCCTGAAGCACCGCCGACGTTCACAGCTACATCGTTGCCGAAGACCTGAGCGGCGACCATCGTCATGGCCTCACTCTGTGTTGGATTAACCTTACCAGGCATGATCGACGAGCCAGGCTCGTTCTCCGGTATAGAGATCTCACCAAAACCGCAACGCGGTCCTGATGCCATCCAGCGGATGTCGTTGGCAATCTTCATGAGCGATGCAGCAAGCGTCTTGAGAGCCCCGTGCAAAAAGACCAAGGCGTCGTGTGCTGCAAGGGCTTCGAACTTGTTCGGCGCGCTCACGAATGGAAGGTTCGTGAGCTGGCTGATCGTGGCAGCCGAGCGCACAGCAAACTCCGGATGCGTGTTGAGTCCGGTACCGACAGCTGTGCCACCGAGGGCAAGCTCATAGACGCCGCCGAGGGCATGTTCAATGCGGGCGATGTCGTTTGTCAGGGCTTGCACGTAACCAGAAAACTCCTGACCTAGCGTAATCGGAGTTGCATCCATGAGGTGCGTGCGACCGCTCTTGATGAGCGGAGCAAACTCGTTGGCTTTTGCATCAAACGTATCGCGCAGGGCACGAAGAGCTGGCAGCAGGCGCGATGTGGTGGCAATGCCGGCCGCGATGTGCATGGCCGTTGGGAAGGTGTCGTTGGAGCTTTGGGATTTGTTGACGTCGTCGTTTGGATGGACAGGCTTCTTCGAGCCAAGCTCCCCGCCAGCGATCTCGATGGCGCGGTTGGCGATCACTTCATTGACGTTCATGTTCGTCTGCGTGCCCGAACCTGTCTGCCAGACGCTCAATGGGAAATGCTCAAAGAGTTTACCGTCGATGACTTCATTGGCAGATTGTACGATGAGATCACGCTTGCTGGATTCGAGCACGCCAAGATCTGCATTGACCATCGCAGCGGCCTTCTTCAGGATGGCCATTGCCTGGATCACTTCCTTGGGCATGCGCTCTTCGCCAATGGCAAAGTGAATCAGTGAACGAGCTGTTTGTGCGCCGTAATACGCTGAAGCGGGGACGCCAATCTCCCCCATGGTGTCGCGTTCGATACGTGTTGACATAGTTCTAACGATGGTGATGATGTGTGAAAGAATACCTGCAAAATTACACGGGGCTTACCAGACAAGGGTACCGGAAATACGAAGTGCTTCAATTGCCGAAACAAACGTCTCGTGCTCAAGCTGGGCGATACGCAGTGCAACATCAAGCGCAGATTGCTGTGCCTGACGAACCTCGATGTCTGTGATCAGTCCTTGACCAAACGAAACTATGGCTGCAGTAGCATTGCGCTCAGCAGCTTTGAGTGATTCACGCTCAATGGATAGCAGCTCTCGACCCTGCTGATACCGCTCATATGCTTGTTGCAGACGCATGCCCTGCTCGTGCCTGGCCTCCTCAGCCATAATCTGACGTCGCTGTGTTTCGACTTGCGCAAGCTCCACCGCTGCCTTATCCGCCTGACCACGGAAGAGATTATAGCGCATCGTCAAACCAGCGTTCCAGCCGGTTGTACGGTTGTCAAGAATGAATCCTGCTTCGGTTGTGTTGTTGATGTATTGATAGCCCCCTGTGAGATCAAGACGTGGCCAAAACGCAGCGTCGAGCTCACGCACTCGTGCTTTCGCCGCATCGACGTCAAGCTCCGCGCTGATGATCTCGGGGCTGCGCTTACCGAGCTCTACCATCAGTGAATCGAGTGTACCAAGGGTCGGCATAGAAAGTGTCGAGTCGATTGTGCGTCTCGTGGTGTCCTTCAAGCCCATTGCGGCTGTCAGCGAAATCATAGCGTTGGCATAGGTGGTCTCGGCACGACGCAGCATAGCAGCAACACCGTTGCGATCTATACGGGCCTGCAAGAGCTGTGTGCCGCTTGCAGAGCCGATGTCTTTTCGAAGCGATAGAATTGACAATCGCTTCTCTGCCAATGCGAGTGCCGACTCAAGATCTTGTATCTGATGCCGAGCAACTACAGCTGTCGCATAGCGCGTCATCACGTCGGCAATGACGGTAGCAAACTGACCCCGTGCGCGCTCGCGCTCGCTCTGTGCCATGAGCGCGAATTGATCATCAACGGCATACATCCGAAAACCGTCAAAGAGTGTCCACTGCATCACGGCAGCGGCATTCATGTTTGTAAAACCGGCGTTGTCTCGATTGATAATCACGCCGCTCGCTGTGGTCTGCGAAACACTGTTGGCACCACGTGTTGCCCCCCCTTGCAGGTCGGCTGTTGGCATGTACAGGGATCGTGACTGCGTCGTGCGCAGTGATGATGCCGCGGAATCAAGCTTCGCAATGCGAATCAATCCATTGTTCTCAATGGCCACCTTGACAGCTTCTGCCATCGTTAACGTCTGACCGGATGCTGCACTTGTGCCCGAAGCAAGAACGGCAAGGAGAAGAGCAACGTTCAAGGGGCGAGCAGTGCCGCTCGCAGAATCACGCTTAAACTTGGATAGCAGGACGTACAACGCAGGCAACACGAGCAGCGTGAGGAGTGTTGCGATGAACATGCCCCCTACCACAGCAACGCCAAGTCCAACGCGGCTTGTTGATGCTGCACCGAGCGAGAAAGCAATTGGGACAGCGCCCAGGATCGTTGCAAGAGACGTCATCAAGATCGGACGGAACCGCGACTGTGCCGAAGCAAGTGCTGCTTCTGCCCATGTTGCTCCATGCTCGCGCTGTTGGTTGGCAAACTCGACGATGAGAATACCGTTCTTCGTTACGAGACCAATCAGAGCGATACATCCAATCTGTGAGAAGATGTTCAGCGTTTCACCAGCAAACCAGAGCGATAGCACAGCACCCGAGAGTGCCAGCGGAACGGTGAGCATGATCGTGAGTGGATCTATCCAGCTTTCAAACTGGGCTGCAAGGATCAGGTAAACCAAGACCAGCGATACAATGAAAGCGAACAACAAGCTTGATGAACTCTCGCGGAAATCGCGTGAGGCTCCGGTGAGTGTTGTCGACATTTCATCACCAACAACCGACTTGATCGCCCCCTCCATGGCCGTGATTCCATCTGCGATCGTGGCACCAGGTGCCAGACCGGCGCTGATCGTTGCGCTCGCTGATCGATTATAGCGATAGAGCTGGGGTGGCACGCTGTTCTCGCGCAAGAGAACGAGGTCGGCAAGGGGCACCATTTCGCCGCTCTGTGAGCGCACGGTAAGCTGACGCAGATCTTCAGGCGTAGCGCGTTGGGTGCGCTCGAGTTCACCGATGACCTGGTACTGCTTACCATCTCGGACGATGTATCCAAATCGCTGACCAGAGAGTCCTGCTTGAATAACGGACGCAATGTCTGTCGTGCTTACGCCTAATTCTCGCGCGCGATTGCGATCAATCTCAATAACGAGCTCTGGCTTCGTGAACTTCAGATTCACATCAACGACGCTGAATGTTGGATCCTTTTGGGCAGCATCGAGAATGTCGGGGAGCTTGGCACGTAGCTGTTCCATTTCGTTGGCCAACAGCACAACCTGAACGGGCAGCCCTGCACGTTGACCGGTTGAAATCGTTTGCTCCTGAATGACCACAGCACGAGCAGCTGATTCGTTCTTCATAAGCCCCGTCAGCTTCCCGGCGATCTGCATCTGGGACCTTGTTCTTTGCTCAGGGTCTTTGAGTAATACGCGGACAAACCCACCATTAAAGCCTCCACCGAAGAAGAACGGAGAGGTAACCGTGAGTACGAACTTGCGCTCAGGTACAGCCTGCTCGACTGTGGACCTAATCGTATCCATGATCACATTCATGCGATCATAGGTGGTACCCTCAGGCGCAGTGATCGTCATCGTCATCGCACTGCGGTCTTCGAGCGGAGCAAGCTCGCTCTTGAGCAATGATCCAACACCGAGGATCGTTGCAATGGAGACGATCATCGCTATCACAGCAACAGACGGACGCCGCACGACAGTGGCGGCTAGTGCGCTGTAGGTGGATGTTAGCCATTGGAATGCAGGTTCTGTTGCACGGTAGAGGAATCCTTCATTCTCCACCGGACGCAGGAGCTTGGTGCTCATCATCGGTGTAAGCGTCAGCGAGACCAACGCGGAGACAAGGATAGACGACGCAAGCACCACACCAAACTCACGGAAGAGCTGTCCGGTGATACCCTGTAGAAAGATGATCGGCAGAAACACGACAGCAAGTGTGATCGTTGTAGAGATAATGGCAAATGTGATCTCTGATGAGCCCCGTTCACCAGCCTCAATATTCGACTCACCACGTTCGATGCGCTTGTAGATGTTCTCCATCATCACGATGGCATCATCAACAACCAGCCCCGTTGCGAGAACCACACCAAGAAGCGTTAGGAGGTTGATCGAGAAGCCGAAGATCCAGAGAAAGAAGAACGAGGAGATCAGCGAAACGGGAATTGCGATCACAGGAATGAAGGTTGCACGCCATGACCGCAGGAACAGAAAGATGATCAGTACAACGAGACCGAAGGCAATCAGGATGGTTTCCTGAACCTCGAGAATGGCTGCGCGGATAAAGTCCGTGGTGTCAAAGGCCACATCGAGCTTGATGTCGGATGGCGCGTCGTTCTTTAGGTCTCTGTATCTGCGCTGAAACTCATCCGATATATCAACCTGGTTCGCGCCTGGCTGCGGCGAAATCGCTAGGGCAACCATCGCCACGCCATCGCGCTTGAGAATCGTTCGCTCATTCTCGGCACCGAGGTAGACCCTTGCGACATCCGTCAGACGGATTGTAGCGGTGGGTGTAGCACGCAGGATCAATTGCTCAAATTGATCGACCGTGGAAAGACGTCCAAGAGTGCGCAATGACAGTTCTGTATTGTCGCCCTCAATGCGGCCTGCAGGCAGTTCAACGTTCTCTCGTTGCAGCGCAGAGCGTACGTCGGTGGTTGTAAGACCATATGCCGAGAGCTTTGCTGGATCCATCACGATGCGCATTGCGTACTTGCGCTCGCCCCATATCGTAATCGATCCAACACCGGTGATGGTCTGGAGTCGCTCTTTGAGAACATTTGCCGCATAGGCGCTCAATTCATTGAGCGTTCGCCCCTTGCTTTGAACCGTCATCACAAGGATTGCATTGCCGTTGGCGTCGGCCTTGGCTACAACGGGTGGATCGACGTCTTGCGGGAGCTGTCGCTTGGTGCGCTCAACGCGGTCGCGGACATCGTTTGCTGCCTGTTCAAGATCCCGCCCAAGTTCAAACTCAACGGTGATCGTCGAGCGTCCGTCAGAGCTTGACGATGTGAGCGACTTGATTCCATCGATTCCATTAATCGATTCCTCAAGGGGCTCGGTGATCTGCGACTCGACAACATCGGCATTCGCGCCGGTGTAGGTTGTGGTAACGGTAATGTTTGGTGGATCGACATTGGGGAACTGCCGCACACCCAAGAACGAGGCTCCAACAGCACCAAGTAAGACGATAAGCAGGCTGAGCACAGTTGCAGCAACTGGACGCCTGATGGAAAACACGCTGATGTTCATCGGCGGGCCACCTTCACAGGCTTGTTTGGCTTGACGAAGAGAAGTCCACTTGTGATGACAGAGTCACCTACCTGCAATCCCGAGACTACCAGCACACGCGTTGGTGTGCGAGCTCCGAGTTGTACGTCACAGCGTTCGGCTCGTCCGTTGCGGACGCGGAAGGCCGTAGCACCACGCATATCCTGAACGATGGCTTCCGTCGGAACCATCATCGCATTGCTGATTGGCTGCTGGAAAAGCGTCACCTCGGCAAACTGTCCGCTCGATATGCCCTTGCTCGACTGCAGACGTGCTCTCACACGTTGTGTGCGTGTTTGGGGGTCAATTATGGGCTCAACAGCGGTGATGGTTGCAGGTACCTTGTCGGTTGTTGCATTGCTCCTAATGCGTACGCCAAGCCCGCCCCCTACCGACAGGGACCCAATGTAGCGCTCGGGCACACTGAAATCGACGTTGAGTGCGCCTGTGCTTGTCAGCGTCGAGATCAGTGTCGATGGTCCTACAACAGCTCCAACGCTGATCTTGCGCAGTCCCATGCGACCGGCGAAGGGGGCTCGCAGCTCCGTTTTGTCGATTAGTGCCTGCACTTCGGCAAGCTCACTGGCACGCATAGCCTCGGAGGCAACCGCAGATTCATAGTCTTCGTCGGAGACGCCATCAACGGCGCGCACCTTTTTGAGTCGTTCTACACGCTTATGCTCGAGCTGAAGCTGGCTTGTAATCTTGGCCTTGCGTGCCTGGAGATCGGCATCGTTCAACTTGACCAACAGTTGCCCTTTGGCAACGTCGCGTCCGTCAGCGAACAGAATCTTTTCCACCCTGCCACTAACCTCTGGGCGAAGCTCGATGGCATCCTCGGCCGTTACTTCGCCGGTAAGGTCAACGGTGTCCGTAAAGTCTGTTGGAACGATAACAGTAACATCAACTGTTGGAGGGGCTTGAAGTTTGCCTCCCCCACCTGCTGCGCCGGGTCCGGAAGCTCCGCCAGGTTCATGCGTTATGCGGTATTGGACGGCTGCAGCGGCAGCAAGAACCAGTATGAGGATAACAATTGGAGTTCGTCTGAGTTTCATGATGCAAAGTTCGCCATAATTTGCGGTTCAAACCGTCTTAGCGGGCCGTAGTCACGTTCACCAGAAACACATATTCGGAGGCGACCATGAAAACTCTCATCATGCTGCTGCTTGTGCCGTTCATCGCCTTTGCGGCCGAGCAAAAGGTTACACTCAAGGTCAGCGGCAACTGCGGATCATGCAAGAAGCGCATCGTTAAGGCAGCCAGCTCAATCGACGGCGTCTCCGATGCCTCTTGGGACAAGACCAAGAAGGTCTTTACCGCAACGATCGACGATGCCAAGACCAATGTCGAAACCGTGAAAAAGGCCATACTCGATGCCGGATATGACGTCGACGACGCCAAGGGCAACGACGAGGCGTATGGCGAGCTCCCAGATTGCTGCAAGTATCGCGACGTAACCCACGATTGAGTCGTATTTTCGCGCCGTCCTAAAACCATTGTAGAACCCCAACACAACACATTACCCTATGCACCGCGACGTGTTTGAGAACCGGCACCACGGACGTTCCAACGAAGATCTAGCAGCAATGCTTGCCACTGTTAATGCCTCATCCCTTGATGAGCTCATCGACCAAACAGTGCCTGCACAGATCCGGCTTTCACGACCACTTGATCTGCCAGCCCCTTTGACAGAAGTGGAAATGCTGGCCGAGCTCAAATCGATCGCCGCGATGAATCAGCCTGCCAAGACCTACATTGGCATGGGATATTACAACACGCACACGCCTCCGGTGATCTTGCGCAACCTGATCGAAAATCCAGGTTGGTACACGCAGTACACACCCTACCAGGCAGAGATCGCGCAAGGACGTTTGGAGTCGCTTCTGAATTTCCAGACGATGGTCACCGACCTGACAAAAATGGATATCGCCGGTGCATCACTCCTCGATGAAGGCACTGCCGCTGCCGAGGCCATGCATCTGATGTATGCAGCACGCTCGCCCCAGGTGAAGAACGCAGACACGTTGTTCGTTGACGCGAACGTATTCCCGCAAACACTCGACCTGCTGATCACACGCGCCACACCACTCAACATCAAGGTGCTGGTTGGTGATTGGAAGACCGTAGCATTGGACGATTCGATCTTTGGCGTGTATGTACAGTATCCTGCCGGCGATGGTACGTTGTGTGAGTACCAGGAACTCTGCGACCGAGCACACGCCGCTGGAGCGATGGTAACGGTCGGAACGGACCTCCTGGCACTGACGATGATCACGCCTCCAGGCGAGTTCGGCGCCGACATCGCCGTTGGTACAGCACAGCGTTTGGGCGTACCTCTCGGGTATGGCGGACCTCATGCGGCGTTCCTCGCTACGCGTGAGCAGTACAAGCGCATGATGCCAGGCCGCATCATCGGCGTGAGCGTCGATGCACAAGGCAATCTCGCACTGCGTATGGCCTTGCAGACACGTGAGCAGCACATCCGTCGCGATAAGGCAACATCAAACATCTGCACGGCGCAAGCACTGCTTGCCAACGTGTCAGCCATGTTCGGCGTATACCACGGTCCACAAGGACTTCGTGGAATTGCCGAGCGTATTCACACGCTTACGTCGGCCTTTGTCAAGGGGCTTTCATCGATGGGTTACACCACATGTAATTCGTCGGCATTCGACACCGTCTGCGTCAACGCAGACCCTGCAGCGGTTCGTGCCATTGCCGAACCCCAGCTTATCAACTTCCGCTACTTCGATTCATGCTCATGCGTTGGTGTTTCATTCGATGAAACAACAACCGTTGCAGACCTCCAAGCAATCCTGTCGATTTACGCTGCTGCAAAGCAGGTAAGCGCTCCGAACGCGCACGATCTTGTTGGGTCAGCGCAGAGCCTGATTCCTGCATCGCTAAAGCGCACGTCAACATACATGACGCATCCAGTGTTCAACAGTTATCACACCGAACACGAGATGCTGCGCTATCTCAAGCGCCTCGAGAACAAGGACCTCTCACTTGCCCACTCGATGATCGCTCTGGGATCGTGCACCATGAAGCTCAACGCCACGGCGGAAATGATTCCGATCACATGGCCTGAGTTTAACAACGTTCATCCGTTTGCACCGGTCAGCCAGACACAAGGATATCAGCGCATCTTCCGCGAACTTTCCGACTGGCTGAACGAAGTAACTGGTTTCGATGCCTGCTCGCTGCAGCCGAACGCAGGCGCGCAGGGCGAATATGCTGGACTCCTCACAATTCGTGAGTTCCACATTGCACGCGGCGAAGGTCATCGCAACATTGTTCTGATTCCGTCTTCGGCACACGGAACAAACCCCGCCTCTGCCGTTATGGCCGGTATGAAGGTCGTTGTTGTCAAGGCCGATGAACATGGTCACGTTGATGTAGACGACCTGCGTGCACAGGCCGAAGCGCATTCTGCGAATCTGTCGGCGCTCATGGTCACCTATCCATCGACGCACGGCGTATTCGAAGAAGCAATCAAGGATATCTGTGAGATCGTGCACCAGCATGGTGGACGTGTCTACATGGATGGCGCGAACATGAACGCCCAGGTTGGTCTAACATCACCACGCGCGATCGGCGCCGATGTATGTCACTTGAACCTGCACAAGACGTTCTGCATTCCTCACGGAGGGGGCGGACCTGGAATGGGACCAATCTGCTGTACAGCAGAACTAGCCCCGTACCTGCCGTCACACGTCATCATCGCTCCAAATGATAACCCGAAGCAAGGCCCTGCAAACGCAGTTAGCGCTGCGCCATGGGGCTCAGCATCGATCCTGCTCATCTCATGGGCATACATCCGCATGATGGGCGGTGAAGGGCTTACCAACGCAACGAAGCTTGCCATCCTGAATGCTAACTACATCAAGAGCAGACTCGACGGCGCATACTCGATTCTGTACACAGGCACAAACGGACGCTGCGCACACGAGATGATCGTGGACCTGCGCGAGTTCAAGCAGCGCGGTGGTATCGAGGCAGAAGATGTTGCAAAGCGCATGATGGACTATGGCTTCCACGCTCCGACTCTCAGCTTCCCTGTTGCCGGTACGATCATGATCGAGCCGACAGAAAGCGAAAGCAAAGCTGAGCTCGACCGATTTGTCGACATGCTTCTCGAGATCCGCAAGGAGATCGAAGATGTCTGCACAGGTGCAGTGGATGCCAAGGATAACACGCTCAAGCATGCTCCGCACACGATGTTCGTCGTGACGGCGGACACATGGGATCGTCCGTATACACGTGCGCAGGCGGCCTTCCCGCTGCCGTGGGTTCGTGATAGGAAGTTCTGGCCAAGCATTGGTCGTGTAGACAATGCACAGGGCGACCGCGTGCTGATCTGTACATGCCCGTCGATCGAGGAATACGCCTAAGCGTGCTGCCGATCTACGACGTCGTCGAAGACATTCGAGACGCGCTGCGTCGGTCCACTACATGCATCCTTGAGGCCCCACCAGGAGCCGGCAAGACTACGATTGTTCCACTTGAACTGCGGAATGAGCCGTGGCTTCATGGGCACAGCATTATCGTGGTCGAACCACGCCGTATTGCGGCCAAAGCCGCTGCTCGGCGTATGTCTACGTTGCTCAGTCAAGACGTGGGTGGTACCGTGGGATATCGCATGCGCATGGAAACATGCGTCGGCAAGACCACGCAAATCGAGGTCGTTACCGAAGGCATCCTCACGCGCAGACTCACGCGAGACCCAGAGCTCAACGGCGTGGGACTCGTGATCTTTGACGAAGTGCATGAGCGATCGCTTCAGGCTGATACGGGGCTTGCATTCGTGCAAATGACCCGATCGCTACTGCGGCCAGATCTCAAGCTGGTTGTGATGTCAGCAACGCTCTCATCGCTCGACTTTTCCGAGATCCTCCCCGATGCGATCACGGTCAAGAGTCAGGGCCGCATGTATCCGGTCGAAGTTTCCTTCGCTCAACGAACACCTGAGCGTCCACTACCACAGGAAATGGCAGCTGCTGTTGAGCGAGCTGTAGCCAAACACGAGGGAGATGTCTTGTGCTTTCTTCCGGGCTTTGGCGAGCAGCGTGCAACCAAGGATTTGCTTGAGGCACACAGCGAATCGCTCGGAAATCCAGAGATCTTGTTGCTCCATGGCAACCTTACAACCGAAGAGCAAGACCGCGCGCTGCGTCCGGCTGGAACGCGTAGACGCATTGTGCTTTCCTCTGCCATTGCCGAAACATCGGTAACGATCGACGGCGTACGCGTAGTGATCGATGGTGGGTATTCCCGTGAACCTCGCTTCGATGCACGATCCGGGTTATCACACCTCACAACAGTGCGCGTATCAAAAGACGCTGCCGAACAACGCAGTGGCCGCGCTGGACGCACCGCCCCGGGCGTCTGCATGCGCCTGTGGACATTGCAAGAACACGAGCAACTTCCCCAACGCCGATCACCAGAGATCCTGACGTCCGATTTATCGTCAATGGTCTTGGAAGCCGCAGCCATCGGACTCGACCCGTCCACACTTCCGTGGATTGATCAGCCCCCTGCCAGCGCCCTTTCTCAGGCACGTGAGCTGCTACAGATGCTGCATGCTATTGATGCCGATGGACGCATCACAGAACGTGGACATCGCATGTTGCATCACGGTGCACACCCTCGGGTTTCCTCTATGCTCGTCGTGGCCGAAGATCACGGGCTCTCGCCGGCCACGGCAGCCAGCCTGGCCGCACTGTTGGGAGAACGCGACATCCTCAAGGGCAGCAACGATCGAGATATTCGACGTCGTGTCGATGCGCTCGGTGGCGCCTTCGACGTGCATGCAGACAAGTCTGCTGTTGCAGCAGCAAGAAGGCGTCGTGATCATGTGCGCTTATCAAAAGGGGCGCAGGAGAACATCGAAGATGTCGGAGCTCTGGTAGCACTGGCCTATCCAGATCGCGTTGCGATCAACAAAGGCGGTGGACGCTTCCAGATGCGCAACGGGCGCACGGTCAGCATCGATCAGTCTGATATGCTCAGCAAACACGAGTGGCTTGCCATAGCAGAACTTGAAGGATCGCTCACCAATGCGCGCATAGCGCTTGCTGCACCCGTCACGAAGGAAATGGTGCTCAGGATCTTCCGTGAAGACATTGAGTCTGTGCATCAGGCAGGATGGATGGAGAAGGAACAAAGGATCGTTGCCCGAGAGATGGACATGCTGGGGTCGATCGTGGTGGCAACCCGAGATGCAACGTCGATTGGTGAGATTGAAGCACAGCGGGCCTTCACAGAGCTTATCAAGGCCAAGGGGCTTGCACTGCTCTCTTGGACGCCAGCGGCGCTGAGATTCCGTCAACGAGCACAGTTTACCTCATTGCACGGGTGTGCCGAGCTGCCGGACTGGTCCGACGAGGGACTTCTTGAGAGTCTCGAAAGCTGGTTAACACCCCACTGCGGGCGGTGCCGGACCCTGAGCGACTTGCGCAAGCTAAACGTCGAGGAGCTGCTCCGGCAGTCATTGAGCTTTGCACAGATCTCCAGCATTAACCGTGCGGCCCCCGACACCTATAAGCCACCGAAGGGACGAGAGGTCTTCATCGACTATACCAACCCTGAACAGCCAACGATTGCAGCCCGTCTTCAGTTCATGTTCGGTGTGCGGTCTAACCCGAAAATCGCCAACGGAAACGTCCCCTTGACGATTGAACTCCTGTCCCCCGCCGACAGACCTCTACAGAAAACTACCGACATTGGTGGCTTCTGGAAGGGTTCCTACGCAGCGGTCCGCAAAGAGATGAAGGGACGCTATCCCAAGCATGACTGGCCCGAGAATCCGTAGATTGCGCCAACATGTCTAGGACAAGAACTATGCGCTCGCTTCTTACCCTTGTGATCTTTTTCTGCATCGGCATCAACGCCGTTGCGCAGCGGCCTTGGTTGTTGCGCTCAACGATGACGCCGGGACCGAACCCTACAGTCGTGAGCACAGCGAACAGCGTCTATGCCTTTGACAAGACAGCTATGCGCTCGTTCGACCATGGAGTTACATGGGATCCAATCACTGGCATTGAAGGAAAGATCTGCGCGATCTCTGATTTTACGGCAGGGCTCACACTTCTTGCATCGTATGCCCAAGCAGAGAAGACAACGACAATGTACTTCTCCAACGGGGGTTCAACGTGGTCATCGTTTGCAACCATTCCCAACTCACAACAACCGGTAGCCCTTGCCACCTCTGACACCGAGTGGTACCTGGCTTGTGAGAAGTCAAACGTGATCTACCGGTTCGGCGAAAATCTAGAGTCGGTAACATTACCACCCGATGCATCGATTGCAGACCTCGAGTATTGGCAGTCGATGCTGCTTGCCTCAGATCCGAAGCAGGGGCTCTTCGTTAGTTCAGACAGGGGCGCAACATGGAAGTTGATCACAGCACCCAACGCAGGCCCCATTCATACAACCGCTACTGGAGTCTACCTTGCTTCTGACAACGGCGTGATCGCCGTGGACATTACAACATCGAAGACGTCGACGTATGGCAAGTGGCCATCTATGCAAAAGCAACCAAAGGTTGCCGACATCGATAGCTATCTGAACACGTTGTATGCAATCTGCGACGAAGGTCCCACGCAGATGTATCGACTTCAGGGAGAATCATGGGAAGCAATTGGATATCCGTTGCCTGGCAGCAAAGCTGCGCGGTCGTCATCCGTTCTTGCGATCGACGCAGGTTATGCGGTGCTGGGCCATACGGTTGCTGTTGGTCCAGCAGACTCAACCGGAATCTATGTTTATGACCTGAATGATTTTTCGGACGTAGCCGATGCCGCCGCTGACGTTGCAATACCATATGTTTCGGGCAGCGGACTGTTTCTCCATGAAGCACTCTCTGATGCACTCTCCGTTGAGATCTGGTCGATCAGTGGTGAGCGCTTGCATAACATGCCCGCCGTAGGTGCCCGCTTAGAGCTGCCTGCGTTGTCGGCTGGCGTCTATGCAATTCGCATTCCACGACGCAGCGCTCAACAGCCATGGAGCATCCTGTTCGTTCAGTAACAAAAGCCCCATGCCTAGACTCACGAACGCACAGAAGCAACTTCAACAGGAGCAGAAGAACACCATGACGCGAAAGCGTCTGGTGCTCATCATTGGACTTACTGTGACCGTTGCCGTCTTCGTGCTGTTCTCGCAGTATGGCGTTGTTACTCGTGTAGGCCTCACCTCTGATACCACCGATCTGTCGGTACTTCTCGATCAACAGCGCATGGTCTCGGACAGTCTGCGAAATGTGATTCGAAAGCTGGAAACGGATACCACTGAGATCGAGCGGCTTGCCCGTGAGCGATATGGCTATGTCCGTCCTGGTGAAGAGGTTTTTGTCATCAAATCAGACTCGACACAGTGATGCAGATTCTTGTACTCGCCTGCTGCGCACTTCTTGTTTCATGTTCAACGGTACGTACCCCTATGATCCGTCCATTTATTGCACCCGGAACATCCCAACCAATTGGCCCCTATTCGCACGGCGTTGAGTGCAGTGGTCGTATGATCTTTCTAAGCGGACAGATCCCTCTGCGAGCAGACGGCACAATGGTCGATGGTTCAATCCAGGATCAGACGCGTCAGGTCTTCGCCAACATCCGCACGGTGCTTGCGTCACAGGGCGCCACACTTTCGAATGTTGTCAAGGCCACGGTGTTCCTGCAGTCGATGAACGACTTCGCTGGAATGAACGAGGTCTACGCGGAAGAGATGGGCGAACATCGTCCGGCTCGGAGCGCTATAGAAGTTTCAAAACTGCCGAAGAGCGCCTTGGTTGAGATCGAGGTTATCGCATGCATGCCATAATCTTGGCAGTCTTGTTTCTTTCGGTCTATACGAGCGCGGCAGGTCAGACCGATTCCAGCCGAGCGATAGCAAAGTCGCCCTCGACGGCTGTGTTGTATTCATTCCTCATGCCAGGACTCGGACAGGTCTATACGGAGTCCTATTGGAAGGTCCCAATCTTTACTGGTGGTGCTCTGACCTCTGCATACTTTATCGCAACCAATCAGTCGCAGTTTGCCATAGCCTCGCAGAACTACGACAACGCGGTTGCCAACGGAGAAAGTGCAGCTGTAACAAACCTTTTGCTGCGCCAGAGGGAGTTCTATCGCAACAACCGCGATGTAGCGGGGCTGGCATTGCTGCTCACATATGCGCTGGCGGCAGTCGATGCCTATGTGGGGGCAAATCTCCATGATTTCAATGTTGATGCCAATCTCTCAATCAACGTGCTACCCACGCCTACGAGCCCCCTTGCTGTAAATCTGCAGCTGCGGTTCTAATCATCTCTATTTTTGTACATGCAATTCTTCCTCCTTGTTTCTGCACTGGCCGTTGTTGCCGCATCGGCCCAGTCTCCAGATGAGCGCTTTGGTTTGCGACTCAATCTTGGGTTCGGGACCACGTCGCACGCGGGAGCGCTCCACGCCACGCGGGGCATCATTGACTGCGGCGAAATCACCTCTGGATCAGGTACGGGCCTTATCGGCTCTGCGGGTCTCGAGCTACCACTGAGCAACGGATTTGGCCTCGGTCTCGAGCTGGGATTCGCACAGCGTGGCGGCGTTTTCACACGCGAAAACGTCTACCCCTTGCGCGACTCGGTAACAGGTGCGGAAGTAAACATGTTGGCTGCTCACACGCTACGTACAACACTTTCAACGATCGATGTTGCTCCGCAACTCATCCTGCCCATCGTTGGTTCGTTTCGCCAGCGCACACTCGGACTCCAGATTGGACCTCGGTTCGCACTTGTCCAAACGGCATCCTACCAGCAGGAAGAAACAGTAACCTCGCCAGACAACGCTTACTTTATTGAGAACGGCCGGGCCATTCAAGAACGTATTGTCGATGCAAATGACTTTGCGGCAGCATCTTCGCTTCTTACTGGTGTGACGGCATCACTCGAGTCGATCATCAATCTCGGCGAGCGAGTTGCCATTGCTCCACGAGTATCATACGACTACTTTTTCAGCAGCGCGTTGAGTGACGTGCGCTGGGACGTGCGCGGACTCCGCGGCGAGATCGGTCTGCGTTGGTCAATACCACCGGCTGCACCGGCATTCATTCCGCCTCCACCGTCTCCGCCTCCTGTGATCGTCATGAACGAACCTGTGCCTGTAGCCCCGCTACGTATTGCTCTCACCGCCGGTCCGTTCACTGGAGAGATCGTAACTGGAAATGCCCTGCGTGCGTCGGTACCAATTGTGAATGCTGTGTTCTTCGATAGCGCCTCTTCTCAGATCCCTCTCAACTATCGTCGTTCCCGCGATGGGTCCGTGATGAGCACGGATGCTGTCGAGGCGCACAACTGGATCATGGTACGCATCGCAAACATCGTCGCGGAAAATCCAAACGCCCGAATCGTCTTAGAGGGGGCAACAAGTGGAGTGAGCAACGAAGTTGATGCCTCACTGCCGAAGCAACGCGCCGAGGAAGTGCGAGATGTACTGGTCGATCTCGGCGTACCTGCGTCGGCGATCACTGTTAAGCCCCTTACGCTTCCTCGCATTGCGTCGAATAACGACTTAGCAGGTGGACGCGCAGAAAATCGTCGCGTAGACATCATCGTTATCAATGCACCTCTGCAGCGCTGGGTTCAATCCGAAGAGTTTGCTGAGGCACGTGGTAGTCTTGCCGTTACCTCGCAATTGCTGGGCGGCGACCCGTCGAGCCAACCTGGTGATGTTACCTACACGATCCTCGAGCAGGACACCCTGGCATTTACTTCGAAACCAGCTATTGCAAAGAATATGCTTGTGCCCGTCGAGCCAAGCGCTCAAACGCTCAGCATTCCTGTACGCGCTTCTTCAGGGGGCGTTTCGGCAATCCAACAGGTTGATGTGGACCTCGCTAAGCTGCCACGTCGTCGTATTGCGCTTCGCACAGATGGCTTTGAGGCAGTGCTGCGATTCGATTACAATAGCTCTGAACTAACAGACGACGTCAAGATTCTGCTTCAACAGCTAGCGGAGCAGCTTCCGGAAGGATCAACGATTACGATCGATGGATCGGCCGACGTTCTGGGCTCACAAGAGCGTAACCGCGTTCTCTCCGAAGCACGCGCATCAACAACGCAAGCCTATCTGCGATCGATCACGAAGAAGTCGTTCACCTTTTCGTCCTCATCGCAGAGCAAGTCGTTCTCGAATGGTACGCCGCAAGGACGGTTCCTGAACCGGAACATCAAAATCCGCGTAACAACGCCTTAAGGCTTTGACTCGTCGGTCTTGGCCTCGGGGAGCATACCCATTTGACGCTTGAGTTCGAGAAGATCATTGTCGACCTGACCAGTTGAGGTAAGCTGACGGAACTGCTCGTCCAGTGCTGTGTTCTCGCTTGCGAGTTGTTCGAACGCACTGGCTTCTGCCTCGAGCTTCTCGATCTTCGTCTCGAACTTGTCAAACTTGCTAAAGGCATCGGTGCCAACGCCAGCTGCGGCCTGTGCGAGTTGCTTCTGCGCCTTTGCTGCCTGCGACCGAGCGATAAGTGTGCTCTGACGCGCCCGTGCTTCATCAAGCTTGCGCTTGAGGGCATTGAGTTGCTCGCGCATGGTGGCCGTTGCCTGCCGCGCCTGCTCAACACTTGGGTGCAGGTCGGCGACATTTCGATCGGCAATGGACTTCTTCTCAAGCGCTGCCTTCGCCAGTTCCTCGTTGCCAGCCTGCAGGGCAAGCTTTGCCTTTTCGTGCCATTCCTGGCTGTTCTTACGCTCGGCCTCGATGCGGCGTGCCAGCCCCTTCTCGTTCGCCATCGCATTAGCAACTGCAAGCGTGGTCTGGTTAACGGATTCCTCCATGTCCAAGACCATCTGCTTGAGCATCTTTTCTGGATCCTCTGCCTTGTCGAGAGCATCATTCACATTTGAACGAAACAGATCAGCGATACGTGAAAACAGACCCATGGTCATTGTTCCTTTTGAGAATATGCTTCGAAAATAGTGAAGGGGGCTGGCATGACCGTATTTTCGCATCCTATGCTACCGTCAGAATCCATCGAACGAGTCGTTGAACTCTTCGCCACGTTGCCAACGATCGGGAAGAAGACGGCTCGACGCCTTGCCTTTCATGTCCTGCGTCAGTCCCGCGAAGAGGTCCAAACCTTTGCCGATGCACTCGTCCACATGCGCGCCCACGTGCGAGAATGCAGCATCTGCCACACCTTCACTGACGAAGAAGTGTGCGGTATTTGTGCATCACCCAAGCGAGATTCTACAATGATCTGTGTTGTGGAGCAGCCCTCAGATGTCTTTGCAATCGAGCGAACGGGAGATTTTCGCGGACGCTACCACGTATTGCACGGGGCATTAAGTCCGCTCGACGGCGTTGGACCCGATGACATCCGTCTCAAAGAGCTTATCTCTCGGCTAGGGGGTGATGTTCAGGAAGTGATCCTGGCTCTCAATCCCAATGTCGAAGGCGAGGTTACCACGCAGTACATCGCAAAGGTCGTGGCGCCCTTGAACGTGCGTGTCACACGTATCGCTCGAGGTGTACCGATGGGTTCTGATCTTGAGTTCGCTGATGAAGCAACACTGGCCCGCGCATTTGAGGGGAGGGTGCCGCTGTGACAGACACCGCTGCGCCGTGGTATAAGAGCTGGTTCAATTCTCCGTGGTACACGAAGCTGTACCAACATAGAACCGAACAGGAAGCATACGAGGCTGTGCAGCTTGTGCGCGACGTAGCAGGCCTTCAGCAAGGGGCTCGCGTACTCGACCTGTGCTGCGGATATGGACGTCATGCCAATGCTCTTGCTGAACACGGATACATGGTTGTCGGACTCGATGCATCGGAGCACCTCATTGCGCTGGCTAACGACCGCTACCCGCATGACAACGTTGAGTATGTGATCGGCGATATGCGGGGGCCGTATCCTAGTGGACCCTTCGACGCTATCGTAAACTTCTTTACCAGCTTCGGATACTTTGACACCCACGAAGAGAATATGCACGTATTGCATACCATTACTGAGAGCCTAAACTCAGGTGGGATCCTGGTGTTTGACTTCCTGAATGCCTCGTTTGTGCGCCGAACGCTTAACCCTGAGTCGATGAACATGGTCGGCGAAACGATGATCATCCAAGAGCGCTGGATCGATGAACCATATGTCAAGAAACGCATCACCGTGAACGTACCATGCTCTTCAGAGCATGTCTTCAGCGAGCAGGTTCGTCTGTATTCTGCACACGAGTTGTGCGACATGGTAACACAGGCCGGACTTTATGTGCGGTCGACGCACGGTTCCTATGCAGGAGCTCCCTTCGTCGAAGCAACATCAGAGCGCTGTATCATCATCGCAGAAAAGAAATGACACGACTAGCTACGATAGGACTCATTGCCACGTTCATGGTGAGTTGCGCTACACGAACTCCCGAGGACCCCACTGGCAATCGTGGTACGTATGAGCCCCCTACCAGCCCTAGTATCGTGATCTCGAACCTGCGCAATGCCGTGATTGAGAAGAATATGCAGAACTTCATGCTATGCTTGGCCGATCCATCACGTAGTTCGTTCAGCTACAGTTTTGAACCCTCGGCCGAGGCTGGTGCGCGCTACCAGGCCGTCTTTGCAGGTTGGTCTGTAACCAAGGAGCGTCAGGCATTTCTCAGCATGAGTGCCCGTCTGGCTGCAGATCAACAACCCGAACTGAATTTTATGAATACCCAGGTTGCGTTCAGCTCACCCGACTCATTGGTGTGGGTGGCAGAGTACGTGCTCACCGCACAACTCGGCCTGACATCGCTCCCGTCAACACTCTCTGGGACCATCGCCCTGACCATCTGCCCAGAGCAGAGCGGATTATGGAGTATTGCTAGATGGAGCGATGCCCGCCGGCCGAGTGACACCACCGAGGCTACGTGGTCGCTGCTCAAGGGGCAGTTGTCGAACTAGTCGATATAGTCCACTTGGCAACAACACCACCCCGCAGGATGTGTGTTTTCCAATTGATGCCGTCGATGATGTTGCTGAAGTTGTAGGTATAGTTCACCTCTGGACCAATTGTAAGCTCCGGTACGTCTGGAATCTTGAAATCATACCCGATACCGAGATTGAGTCCTACCTGCCAAGAGTTGAGTTGTGGCAGATCCCCCGACTGAAGGTTCCGCTCTCGTGTACCACCCAGATAGTGAATCGTATTGGGCGATGTAATCTGCTCACGCTGCTCAAAGGTGGCGTCGACGAGATAGGCCAGTTGAACCCCCAGACCAACACTCAGTCCCCAGTCCAAGTTGATGCGCGCACCAGGCTCGATTATCAACGCATGAACGCGTGCGTCGATCGTATGCAGGAATGATGCTTCGGCAGATGCAAGCGATCCGTCATAGACATACTTCTGCTCTGTCGACGTGAACTCGCCACCCATCTGCGTGTAAAGCAGTCGGATGCTGGGAGAAAGCCCCATCGAAAGCGGGAACTCTGCAAGGGCGCCGATGGTGAATCCATTATGCTCCTCGTTGGTAAAGCTCTGGCAACACGTCGGCACTGTAGGCAGCTGAGCGAACGAGGCATTGAGATACCGCTGGTCGTAGGTCGTGAGAAGTCCAACGCGAATCTCTTCGGTTGATGTACCAGCGGACTGCGACCAACCCGGTGCGGCAGTAGCAATCAGTATGATGACACGAATGAATTGTTTCATGCCGGCCCCCTATCGAAGTACGATAATTTGCGTTGCCACCGAATGTGTCGGCGTTTCGAGTGCAACGAGATATGTGCCATTGGCAACGGCACCGATCTCAATTGGTATTCGAAAGTCTCCTGCGGGCAGCCTACCAGTGAACAGTGTTCGCAGCGTTTCACCGTCGGCTGTGTAGAGAACAAGCCGAACGTTTTCATCAAGGCCAATCGTACCGGTAGCTTCTCCCTTATCAATTAGGGGCTGGGGGCTTACCCGCAGTGTTGGATGTCCAGCCACTGCGAGCAAGCGAGGTCCGCCAGCCTGACAAATACTCTCGTCGGTAAACGATCCATCTTCAGTGTAGATCCGCATGCGATTGCTCTCGTGCCATGCGAAGCTGTCGATCTCGATAGGTGTCACGGAGTCGTTTCCTAAGCGTACAAAGACCCTGAGTTGGGCGATCGTCTCGACCGTGTCATACGACTGCCCCATGTAGGTCACCAGGTACGAGTCGTCGGTTTCTTGAACATTGTTGACGTTACGGGGCTCAAGCATACTCTTGTTGAATTTGATCCGTAGTGTCCAATCACGTAAACCAGCAATACGCATCCTATCCGTGCTGCGCATCGTGATGGGGATCTCGAGCGTCTGACCATTTCTACCGCGCACATCTGGTATGCTTACAGTGGTATGCCATCCATTACCATCATAGACCCGACGTGAACTGTACCAGAAACCCTGCTCTGTCCACTTCGTGGAATCGCGGGTGATGCCAATCGCAAGCTGTCCAACAGTTCCATCGATGCTTCGCGAGGAGCTTGACATCATCCGACCACCAGAGCTTACCACCGAACGAGCCACTTGGTGTGCCCCTCCGTTCTGTGCTAACGCATCATGTGCCACACATGCTAGCAGTGCCATGATCACGACCCTCCCGAGAAGAATTATGTGTTTGTTCATAGTTGTGCTCTGGTTAGTTGTTGTGAGTAATCTCTACCCAGCGCTGAAGGGATGCGATGTACACAAACAGCATAATGCCGTTGTTGTTCAGGGTATGGTTGCTCGTAAAGAGCTCAATCTGATTTTCTGCTGCTGATCTTGCATCATTGCTCCAGAGCTTGAGCTGGGCGCCTGATCCATTGAAGACGATCATAAGGCGTCCATCCGCTCCATTATCGAATCCCGTGAGATCCGTTTGACCACTGGAGTTCACGAACCGAATAAGACCTGCATCAGGTATGTTTACGTCGTTGAGCGAGCCAGCGACCTTGGTTGCATTGACATCGATCGTTGTACCCTCTCTCAGGTAAACACCCGTTGGGATGTCGCCCTTTGCAGTGTTTTCCCAACGGTTATTCGCCGAGATCCACGTCAGCACGTCGTTATTTGCCGGCGCCATACCAGACTTGACGGCAAGTCCCTGAATTTTGGCTACCGTTGGATTAGGATAGGTACCGCTCAGGTCGCCCCCTGCCGGACCCGAGGTACCAGTTGAAGTTGGAGCTGCCGGCATCCAAGAGCTCGATGCAGCGTCCCACGTCAGGACGTTTCCGTCTGATGGAACGGTCACTGCAAGATTGCGTCCGAGCAGCTTGGATACCGTTGGATCTGGGTACGTACCAGAGAGATCGCCTCCTGCTGAGCCCCCTGGCGTAACGCCGGAGATCGTGACATTTGCGGCGGCCGTTAGACGTCCGTCTGCATCAACTGTAAACTGTGTTACTTGTGTTGCCGAACCATAGCTTCCACTAGTAACCGTTGTAGAGGCCAGCTCAGCGCCAGTAACAACATCAGGTTTAAGATCAACAATCATCGCATTGACATTCCCAGAGACGAATGCATCTGATGATGCATCCTCATCTGTTGCAGAAATCTTCGTTGCTCCGATCCGTGTTGTGGCCGATGAGTTGATTGCCGAGACAATATTCTCGCCCGCAGTCGATGCAATCACTGGGTTAGGATATGTGCCCGTGAGATCTCCGCCAGCTGCGCCGCCCGGCGATGTACCACTGATGGTAACGTTCGACGCATTCGTTAGACGTCCGTCTGCATCAACAGTGAATTGTGGGATCTGCGTTGCAGAGCCATACGAGCCAGCAGCAACGGTAGTTGAAGCAAGTTCTGGTGCTCCTACAACACCTGACTTAATATCAAGGACAAGTGTATTGAGATCGCCCGATGCATCAATGTCGGATGCAACTGCATCGTTTGCTGCAGAGATCTTTGTTGCAGCGATCCGCGTTGTGGCAGAGGTATTGATCGCCGTCGAGATATTCTCGCCG